>JABIFK010000818.1 GCA_018650745.1 Candidatus Latescibacterota bacterium
CAAAAGGATGGAACCTGTGAAGAAGAGATTGTGATCCAAGCTGGGACGAACAAGATCCGTTTAGATGACTTTGTGATGGGTGGGTACGATCTGGAAATTCGTGTGTTGGGCGGGGATATTGGACAGGTGTCTGTTGATCTCTATTTTCAGCATAATTTCATTACACGCCCTCGTTTGTTGTGTGGAGAAAACACGGTTACGGTTTCGGATGAAAAGAGTGATCCTTTGCACGTGATTTGGGAATGGGAAGAAAAGGATGGTAAATTGTGCAAAGATGATCGGCGTGTTCACCCTGGTGTGTCCTATTCTGTTTCGGTTGGAGAACTCGATTTTGAGCCAGAAGAAAATCCTAAATATATGAAACGGCTTGAAGTGCGAAGGTAATGGCATATGGCTGTTAATCATTTACGAGATGATGGAGCATTGTTTTATGATTGAGGTGAGAAAAGGAAGGCCGGAAGATGCGTTGATCATTGCTGATTTTCAAATTCAACTGGCAGCAGAGACGGAACATCTGGAATTGGATCGGATGGTTGTGGAAAAAGGGGTGCAGGCTGTTTTTGATGATGCGTCGAAGGGGGCGTATTGGGTGGCAGAATCGGATGGGCATGTGGTGGGCTGTTTGTTAACGGTGCCAGAGTGGAGTGATTGGCGTAATGGGACTGTCTTATGGATTCACTCGGTTTATGTGGTGGTTGAAGCACGGCGGTTGGGTGTATTTCGGGCATTGTATGGTGGGCTTAAAGCCGAAGTGGAAAGCTCGGATGATTTGCGTGGGTTGAGATTATATGTGGAGAAGGAAAATGAACGGGCACAAGATGTCTACCGAGCGATGGGCATGAGTGACACGCGTTATCATTTGTTTGAGTGGATGCGAGATGCGTGGTAGGATTTTCGGAATAAAATAAAAAAAGCCCTACTTCTTTAACAAGAGAAGCAGGGCTTTTTTTATTTTTGCATGTCTGTAACAAGGCGTGAGATGAGCCCCGGTTCATCGGGTAGCAGTTTAGAGGCGGAGAGACGGGGTATAAGCTTTGCCCAATTTTTATCTTGTTTGTATGCGCGCTTGAGATAGGGAATTGCTTTTTCTGGTTTTCCAGTATCTGCCAAAGTGACGCCCACCCAAAAAGCGGCTTCGCCATTTGTGGCTGCATCAGGCACGATTTCTGTGGCTTCTTGGTAGGCTAAGAGTGCTTTGTCAATGTTGCCTTTGCCAATCCATTCGTCACCTTCATTGAGTTTGAGATAGGCGCGTTGCAAGGTGACTAAGCGCCGTAATTCCTGAACCGGATTGGGATGGTCTTCGACTCGCAAATCAAAGAGGCGATCATTCCACGGGCGGCCTGTATTTTCTGCTTTGACAATGATGATGGCTGCCGATTGTTTTCCTCGAATATCGCCGCCTTCGTTTTCTGCGGCTTCAAGGGCTGCGAGCAAGCGTTCGGCCAGGTCTCCCTGCGATGACTCATACGCTTTGGCCATCGCAGGCCACACGGTTTCCTCGGCCATGAGGTTGGCTTGCACAGAATATTGCGCACCTGTTTGATGTCCGGCAGCGCTAATGGCACGGTCTCCGGTGTGGGCAGATACGTTTCCTTTTGCATCGACCATTGCCACTTGGCGAATGTTGGCATTGTCATCTGCTATAATTAAAGCCTTAAGCGCTTGGGGTGCGGTTTTGCCCATCCGCATCAGGTCGAGGCCTAACGGACCATATGCAGGATCTACAAGCGATTGTGTGGCCACAGCACCAACGCCGGGTTCAACCCAAGGGACGATGGGGCCAACGGAAAACCAGTGTGATTGAACGGCAACACCCAATTGTCCGGTTAGGGAATCGCGCGCAACGATAGAATAGGTTGCCACGGGACGGCGAGGGATATCTTGTGCCTGGCTTGCAGTCCCCAATAACAAAAGCGTTGTCACGATCACAAAGAAGCGCATTTGGAAAACTCCTAGTGGAAGTCTATCTGTAAATGATTTTTCGGATTTCTGTATGTTGAAAACGAATTGTTTGACCATCTACGCGTTCGGCATCGAGTTGGTTGGCGGCACCGTCGGTGACATCGGTAAAGTGGAATCGTTTTTCGAGGGTGAAGGGCCCTTCCCATACCAAAGGAGGAATCGGATTGGCATGGTGATTTTCAACGGCTTGTTTGATGCCAGCACGTATTTTTTTGCGAGATGCTTGTGCTGAGAGTGAGATGGCAGATCCTCGGCTGAGTCCTTTTTTAACGCACGTCGTGACGATGTTGGGAATGAGGTCTTCGGCTTCTCGGCAGGCTGCCTCTTCGCCACTTAAGAAGATAAGTGGAAGGCCGAGGTCACCGTTGTAGAGGCCAAATTGAGCAATTTCACCAATCAACTGGCCATTGAGTTTGTAATAGTCAATCTCTCGACTGTTTTGGGTGTGGTTTTGATTGCTGGTTGCTATGCCTGCCATTGCGTGTTGACCAATCATCACACATGCATCGTACTCAGCAAGGATGGGGTCTCTTACGGAACGTGGTGCACCTGGGCGACCGTGTAAGAGTTGCGCGGCTTCGTGGATGTCTTCAAACCAAAGGCCCCCTGGGCCGTGGCCGTCGATGACCAAAATGTCTTCGACACCAGCATCAAGTAAACCATCGACAGCGGCGTTGACCTCGGCCGTGGCGAGGCGTTTGGCATGGTCATGATAACGGCCGGTGTTGCGAGATTGGTCTTCCATTGATACAACACCTGCGACACCTTCGATATCGGTTCCGACAACAACACGTTTCATGCAATATTCCTTGAGGCAGGTTAATAGATTAATTGGATTAAAAAAACATTTGATGTGTATATGTGAAGCTTTGGTCAATCTAATTTGAGTAAGCG
>JABIFK010000745.1 GCA_018650745.1 Candidatus Latescibacterota bacterium
GGGCATTTTTTAGGCCCGCCATAACTGTCTCTTATTTTTTAGCGGTATGCTTTCGGTATTTTGCCATTTTGTGGCTCGACTTTATGCGCTTCCGAGAGCCGATCGCTTTTTCTTGCCCTATTTATAGGTGGAAGAATATGACAAATTGTCTTACATTTTCGGTTTAGGGACTGAAAATAATCACAAACTTTTAAAAGTGTGGCATGATTGCCAAAAAATTATGGTTAAATTGACCCGTTTAAATAAAACAATTTTGATTGTGAATGCTGAACTGATCGAATTTATCGAAGCCACACCCGATACGATTGTGACGTTGACTACGGGGCGAAAAGTGGTGGTGCGAGAAACGGTAGAGGATGTGATTGAGCGCGTTGTGTCTTATAAACGAAGTTTTATGCAACATGGTCCCTCGGTTCTTAATCGGCAATGAGAGGGCCTAAGGGCCATTTAAAAGGGTGTTGTTTATGGATATTACCACCATAGTTGGTTTAATAGCAGGTTTTACACTTATCATCATGGGTATTTTGAACGGTGGTGTGCTGAGCAGTTTTATTGATACACCTTCTATGTTGATTACTGTTGGAGGGACATTATCCAGCACATTGATCAATCACCCATTGCAAACTATTGTGGGCATGGTGAGTGTGGGGCTCAAAGCTTTTATGTATAAGAGTTTGCCACCTGTCGAATTGATTGAAACCATTGTTGGTTTTGCCGAAACAGCACGCAGAGAAGGTATTTTGGCACTTGAGCAAGCCGCCGGTGAGGTTGAAGACCCTTTTATGGGCACGGGCATTCGTTTGGCTGTAGACGGAACGGAACCTGAGTTGATTCAGACTATTTTGGAAACCGAATTGGCATTTATTGAGGAGCGTCATAAAGCGGGTGCGAGTATTTTTACGTATATGGGCTCGGCAGGGCCTGCATTTGGTATGATTGGTACTTTGGTGGGGCTTGTGAATATGTTGCAGAACTTGGATGATCCTTCTGCTATTGGCCCGGGTATGGCAACAGCTTTGATTACCACATTTTATGGTGCTGTGATTGCCAATCTTATCTTTATTCCTTTTGCTGGTAAGCTCAGTATTCGTTCGGCAGAAGAAATTTTGGCAAAGCGGATGATTATGGAAGGGATTATGTCTATTCAGTCGGGTGACAATCCTCGTATTGTAGAGCAAAAGCTCAATACCTTTATTGCCCCTAAATTGCGTCAGGTTGCCGATGATGAAGGCGAGTAAAATCAAGTAAAAAGTAAAAAGTGAAGGCCTTGAGGTTGGTGTTATGGCTAAGATGATGGATGAAGATGATTGCCCGGAAGGACTGCCGGGGTGGTTGGCAACATTTGGCGATTTGATGTCGTTGTTGCTGACTTTTTTTGTGTTGTTGCTTTCCTTTTCGACAACAGAAGAGATTAAGTTTAAAAATGCGATGGGTTCGCTTAAGGCCTCCTTGGGGGTGTTTGAAACCAAACCTGAGATGACACAGCCTATTCGCGTGACCCTACCTTTGGTGCGCGGTAGTATTCGACAGTCACAAAACATTCGTAAGTCGGCAGAGAATTTGGAAAAAACGCTCTCTGAAAAGGGTTTGGAAGGCGATGTATCACTTACTGGCACGTCAACCGGATTGGTGATTCAAATTCAAGCCCCAGTGTTATACGATGTGGGCGGTGCCGAGCTTAAAACCGAAATACGCAATCTCATGATGAGTTTGGGTGAGTTGCTGCGCCAGTTGCCCAACCAAGTGGTGGTGAAGGGGCACACCGATAATGTGCCGATTGCCAACCCCACATCAGAGTTTCCAACCAACTGGGAATTGTCTTATCAACGGGCTGTTAATGTGGTGCGTTTTTTGATCACTGAGACGTTGGTGTTGCCTATGCGAATGGCAGCCGAGGGGTATGGTGAATATCGTCCTATTGCAACCAATACCACCCCAGAAGGTCGGGCAAAGAATCGCCGGGTAGAGATTCATATTTTATATGCAGGTGAAGAAGACGGTAATTTGGAAATCTTGGCAGAAGTGTTTAAGAATGCCAATATGGATGCATCGCGCAAAGATGGAGCACCGATTATTAAACCAACGAAGAATAGAAGAAGGAGAAGGCCGTAAGTGGCTTTCGGGTTTGTTGCAAAATCATTGTAAGATAAGAGAGTTGATGTTATGGGCAAAATGATTAAAGATGATGAATGTCCAGAGGGTTTGCCAGGATGGTTGGCGACCTTTGGTGATCTGATGTCTTTGTTGCTCACATTTTTTGTGCTTTTGTTGTCATTTGCTACCATGGAAGTGGTGGAGTTTCAACAGGCCATGGGTGCATTGCAAGGTGCGTTGGGTGTGCTCAGCGGTGAACCTCAATTGAATTTGCCTATTCGTCAATCTATGCCCAAGTCAGAAGGCAACTTGCAACAGGCTGAGGTGATTGCAAAAGCGGCACAAGAGCTTGAATCCGCTATTGAAGAGGCGGGTTTGCAAGGTGACGTCGAATTGGAAGAGTCAACTACTGGACTCATTATTCGTGTGTCGAATAAGTTGCTTTTTTCGTCAGCCGATACAGAATTAAAGCCGACTTCGGTGGCCTTCTTAAACAAATTGGGCGATTTGCTTAAACCGATGACCAACCCAATTAATGTTCAGGGCCATACGGATAATAGAACCATTAATACTTTACAATATGCGTCTAACTGGGAGTTGTCGGGTATGCGTGCGTTGCAGGTTGCTCGGCATTTTATTGATGGGTCTGGTATTTCTCCCAGCCGGGTTTCATTTACGGGTTATAGTGAATATCGTTGGATTGTGCCAAACAATTCGGATGAAAATATGGCAAAGAATCGGCGTGTGGAGATTCATATTTTATATGAACGCGAGCCCCATGCGCCGCCGAAGACGATCTATGAAGCTGTTGAAAGTAACCAGATTGAGGTTCAAGGGCGTGAGATAGAATAAAAATGCAGTCCAAATAGAGAAGAGTGTGAGATGGCTGATGAAAACGAAGGCTCCGATGTTGAAGATGAAATGCTTCAGGCAATGATGGATGAGACGAGCGCCTCATCACCCGAAGAAGCACAAACGGCACTCACAGCGGCACAGGGTTTATTGCCCAATACCAATATCAACCCCAAAAATATTCATCGGTTATTGGGTGTCAGCTTGTCTATCATTATAGAATTGGGACGCACGGAAACGTCGGTTGATAGTTTGCTTGAATGGTCGGAAGGTTCATTGATTGAATTGGATAAGGTTTCGGGTGAGGCTGTAGACGTTTACATCAATGGCAAACCCTTTGCCCA
>JABIFK010000819.1 GCA_018650745.1 Candidatus Latescibacterota bacterium
CGCACACACACCCTGCTGTTTTTGGCTTAACATGTTGCCACACTCACTCAACAGTGCTGCCAAATCATTTACACCTGCCTGCTCGGGAATAGCCATTTGTAGCGTCCCACCATACACAGCATTCATAATAGGCCCCAGGAGCATACGCACATCATCCAAAGCCCCTTTGTGTGCTCGTGTAACACATAACCCCAACAGAATATCAGTCAAATTCGGATTGCGATTTTGGACTTCTTCAAGCAAAGCATCTGCCTCACCGTACCGGGCCTGGTCCAATAACAAATGGGCAAAATTGGCGTGTGCTTCATAAGCTGTATCATCACTGCGATCTACAGCCTGAACATACATCTCTTCAGCGGTCTTCAAATCGCCCTGCCGTCGCATGACATACCCTAAATTCAAATAGGGTTCAGGCATATCCGGGTTTTTCTCCAGAGCCCTTTTAAACCAACGCACGGCTTCCGTTTCGTTACCCAGTTCAAGATAAAATGTGCCCCGGTTAAATCGATATTGCGCATTGTCTGGATCACGATTAAGCGCCTCATCAATGGCCCCAATTGCGTCATCCCTCTGACCCAACAAACGATATATCCCCGACAATCTACCCAATGCATCTCCACGTTTGGGATCTGCATCAGCCGCTTGTTTGTAAAAATCAGCTGCCTCACCAAAACGCTCGAGGGCTTCTAAATTTTGTCCCTTAAAAAAGCGTATGGAATATTTAGCCGAAGTCATATCTGTCGCACTAAATGTCACTTGATTTTCAAATTCAAGCGCCTGATTCAATGCCTCTAACGCATCTTTATGTCGAGCCATACGCGTATAACATTCACCCAAAGTCAAATTGCTGATCACGTATTGATCATCCATTTTTTGCGCGTCTAATAAATAAGGCAAAGCATCTTCATACTTCTGTTGCCGCATCAAGCAACGTCCCAAATACAACGTAGATGTTGTTTCAATCACAAGATTCCGGTCGCTGTGTGCGTTCCCATCATCTATGATCCGCTGATATTCCTCTATTGCCTGATCCAACTTGCCCTGAATGTAGTAGGTCATTGCCGCATGAGAACGCACGATGTAGTCTTCGGGATGCGTTTCTAACCAAGACTGCATAATTCCCAAATATCGCTTCTGTTTTTCTTCAACAATCTCGGGCGATGAGTAACCATAGTGTTCCACACGAATATCTGTCGTTTCACAAACCACACCAATATCAGCCAAAGAAGGTGTCACTTGCTCATGAATGGGCATGGTGAATTTCACACCGGGCAAATTGGGAAACAATCGCATTTGCAAACATCGCACAGGCTCAAAGCCCTGATCGTCTAACACCCAATAAAAGGCCTTCTTTTTATTTAGGCCGTAGCGCATCACTTCTCGAATTTTGGCGTGGCACTCTTGGGGCAATACATCGTCGGGATCCAACCACATAATCCAATCACCCGTCGCCAATGACAAAGACACATTGCGTGCCGCCGCAAAATCATCACACCATTCAAAAAAGCCCGTCTTGGCACCATATTGCTTTGCAATGTCCATCGTGTTGTCGGTAGATCCCGTATCGACCACTACGATCTCATCCACCAACCCTCGCACACTTTCCAAACACTTGTCTAGACGATGCCCTTCATTTTTTGCAATCATACACAATGTCAACCGCCCACCATCAGGTGTTGTAGGTTGCGCATCGCTTCTATCCTGCCTGTTTTGGTTTTCAAATTTCAAATTTTCATTTTGTAACTGCTTCACCTTGGCCACATTTTCCCGAATGGTATCAATCTCGGGTGCAAGCTGAAGGGCTTTTTCGTAATAATCCAATGCCATATCCAAATCACCCATCCGCTGCTTCAATGTACCCAGATTATTCAGAGCGTGGTAACTCTTCGCGTTCACACCCAATGCACGCAAATATGCAGCTTCTTCAGATATCTGATCCCCAGATCGACCCAAGACATCACCGTGTACCAAATGCACAAAATCCAACTGCAAATATTCCGTTTGAGAAATACCATTCGATTCAACCAGGTCAATACACTGCTCAATGGCTTCTTTGGCCCCCTTAAAATCACCAACATCTCGCAATGAAATGGCCAACTGATAGAATGCCTCGGGATTGTCGGGGGTTGTTTCTGCTTTTTGTTGAGCCGCCTCGGCATACAAGTCATTTGGGCGATCTTTTTCTATATATCCATAATGATGAACAGGCACAGACAAATCGCCTATGTTACCATCCATCTTTTTAATTGTGCCTTCAACCAATTCGTGGACAGCACCTTCAAAACGAATGTGCTCATCATTTTGGAATACTCTGACTTTCGTGGTAGGAAACCATCCCAAATATGTTTTCTCTTCTGCATAGTCGCCCAGACAGCTCTGCCATCCTACCCGATTTCCGGACTGTGCGTAATTCCGTGTCGTCATGCGATAAGCCAAAGCCCGCTTAGAAGCAATCGCCTTCCGAATTGCTGTGAGATCTTTCTTTGCCAACACCTCGTCACAGTCTAAAACCAATACCCAGTCTTTGGTGGCGCGATCCAAAACAGCATTTCGCGCTTCAGAAAAGTCACCCGTCCAAGCAACATCTATCACAACAGCACCCGCTTGAGTGGCCACCAACTTTGTCCCATCAGATGACCCCGTGTCACCAACCAAGATCTCATCTGCCAAACCCTTTACCGATGCCAAACACCGACGCAAAAAACCGGCTTCGTCTTTAGCAATCATGCAAAGCGACAAAGTCGGTTGGTTGGCATTCTTCTGATTACGACTGTTCTTGTTTTTTTGTTTTTTTCGTTTCATTCTAACTCGATTCATGCAAACCCAGTGAAACGGGAAACAGCAGGCAACAAACGTGAAGCCATTAACGTTTTCGGACAGCCAGGTTCCGCCTCTTAACTTTTCACCTTTTATTTGTTCAGCACAGCCATAATCACCACATCAGTAAACTTCCCCTGAATCCACAACGCATCACGCAACAAACCCTCGCGTTCAAAACCACACTTTTCCAAACTTCTTACCATACGTGTATTGTGTGCAAACGGGGTCGATATGACACGGTGCAATTCCAGGCCCACAAAAGCATAATCACGCATCAAGGCAATAGCTTCCGTTCCGTATCCTTTACCCCAGTAATCTTTCTCACCAATGGTAATGTGCAATTCACAGCTGCGGTGCAAACCATCCACATGTCGCAACATGCCCACTCCAATAGGCTTTTGTATCTCATTCACCACGCCCAAAACCACAGACTGTTCATGATCCAAATCTATTTGGATCATTTCTCGAAATTGCGCG
>JABIFK010000355.1 GCA_018650745.1 Candidatus Latescibacterota bacterium
AAGATATGTACAACCACATCGACAAAGTCGATGAGTATCCATTTGCGTGTGTCATAACCTTCTACCTGCCACGGGCGATGTCCTTCAGATTTGAGACCTTCGATGACCGCATCGGCCAGTGCACGTACTTGCGTATCGGCAGCACCTGTGCAGACAATAAAATAGTCGGAAAAATCTGCGATGCCACGCAAATCGATAACAGCGAGATCTTCGGCTTTGCGAGATTGGAGATGCTCTATACAGCGTTCGCGTATGATTTCAACTGGGTCAGACACAACAAGCTCCTTGAAAAGAGAGAAAAGAAAAGTAAGATGGAAGAAGGTGATATTTACTTTTACTTTTTCTCACTGGTTTTTAAGTATTGGTAAATGTGCATAATCTCGCCCAACAATAACAGTGACTTCTTCTATGCGAAAGGGGTCGGGTGTGATTTGTTGGATGAGATTCTGTGTGCCTAATATATTGGCAACTTGTTTGGCGTAATGTATTTTGCCCACACGGTCGATGACTAGCGTTTCGGAGAATGCGTAACTACCAGCATTGCCAAGTGTCATCACATCGAAACCCTGTTCCCGTAATTTGGTACCCAATTGTTTTGCAATACCATCTTTGCCGCATCCGTTGAGAATTTCAATGCGAATATTCTGAGAGGTTTTTTGGGTTGCCGGTATTAATATTTCTTGTTGTTGCCAGCCTATGTTTATCACTATGGCCAAGAGACCAAAGATACAGATAGCGGCTATCCAAATCCATCGTTTCATAAAGTATCAAAACATTCAAAAACAAAAAACGGGACATCAGTATATATGTGATGTCCCGTTTTCTGTTATGTTGTCCATTTTAGTAGGGTGCGTAAAAGCCGTAATTGGGACGCCCATAATAATTGGGCATGCTGCTGAATCCAAACTCGATGCGAAGATTGGGCTTGGGTTGGTATAGCACACTCACATTGGGAACAACGACTTGCACGCCACTTGTTGAACCGTATTGTGTTGCCGTCGATAAATTATTTGCCACGCCAATTTGTGCTTTGATCACAAGGGGCTTGGATATTTGATAAGTGATTTCATTCATATAATATTGACTCAACCCGCCGCCTTGCCTGGAACTGTAGGTCATTCCTAAGGTATGATCAAAGGAGAGTTTTTTAAGGTCGAGCAAGCTGTTCGCTTTTTCCATGCCTTTGACAAGCGGAATTTGTAAGCCTGAATTTTGGCTGGGATTTACACCTATTTCGGCACTGGCTTGAGATGCCAAGAGTGCGAAGGCGATGAGTGTCAAAATGCCTTTTATGTGCATTATTTTCTCCTTTTTCAAGGGCTACTTATTCAACGAAAGAATACATTAATTTGGAATAGATGTCAAGGTCTCTGTTGTGTTAGACGCATCAGATGAAAGATGCGTTCCAAATGGTACAAAAAGATGCGTCTTGGCTTTTGGTAACAAAGCCAAGACGCATCTCAATAGAATATATGGGCTGCTTATTTGTTGTCCATCAATTTGGAAAAATCATCGAAGAGATATTCGGCATCATGTGGACCTGCGGAGGCTTCTGGGTGATATTGCACACAAAAGAGAGGCAGTTCACGGTGTCGCAATCCTTCGAGGGTGTTGTCATTTAAGTTCACATGGGTGAGTTCTACGGCTTCTTTGTCGAGCGAATCGATGTCTACTGCAAAACCGTGATTCTGAGACGTAATTTCCACTTTGCCCGTGCGGGTTTGTTGCACGGGTTGATTGGCGCCCCTGTGGCCAAATTTGAGTTTGTAGGTTGAACCACCCAATGCAATACTCATGAGTTGATGCCCCAAACAAATGCCAAACATGGGGCGTTCTGTGGTGAGCTTTTGAATGTTTTCAATGGCATATGTAACGGGTTCGGGATCACCTGGTCCGTTGGATAAAAAGATGCCGTCGGGGTCAATGGCGAGTAAGTCTTCGGCCGGCGCATGGGCAGGAAAGACTGTGACGTCGCATTTGTGATCAACAAGGTAACGTAAGATGTTTTGCTTGATACCAAAATCATAGGCGGCAATTTTGTATTTGGCCTGACCTTTGAGATGGGTTTTCTCATTTTTCTCTAAGTCGTGCAAGCCTTCCGTCCAATGATAAGGCTCTTGGCACGTGACACCTTTTACCAAGTCTCGCCCAACCAAACCTGGATATGCTCTGGCTTTTTGAATAAGGCTGTCGGTGTCTTCGTCTGTCGTGGACAATACCCCTTTCATTGCCCCTTTTTCACGTGTGTGTCTTACGAGTGCACGTGTATCAATGCCTTCAATTCCGACGATGTTGTGTTCTTTGAGAAAGTCACCGAGAGATTGGTTGGATTGCCAGTTGCTTGGGTAGCTGCAATATTCTTTGACGACAAAACCTGCAACTTGTGGTTTTTGCGATTCGAAGTCGGCCGGGTTGATGCCATAGTTGCCAATGAGAGGATAGGTCATGGTGACAATTTGACTGTTATAGCTGGGGTCGGTCAAAATTTCTTGATAACCGGTGATGCTTGTATTAAAAACAACTTCCCCTAAATTTTCACCATCTGCTCCAAATGATGTGCCTTCAAAGAGGGTGCCGTCTTCGAGTGCGAGTATGGCTTTCATGTTCGGCGTTGTCCTTTGGAAAAAATTCAAGATTGGTTTTGTTGGTGATTTGATCGGTATTTGATGTGTTTAAATTTGGTGCGTAATACGACCACTCAGTATGGTTGTTGTTGCCCGACCCTTTAGCGTCCAACCGTGAAAGGGTGTGTTGCGCGATTTGGATTTGAATTGGTTGGCATCCACAACCCATTCTTGGTCGGGGTCGATGATCGTAATGTCTGCTGCTTTGCCTATAGAAAGTGTGCCACCTTCGATGCCCAAAATGCGGGCGGGCTCAATGGTGAGTTTGGCCAAGGTGTCGTTGAGAGAGAGTGTATGGGTGTGGACCAATTTGGTAAAGAGAATGCCCACTGCGGTCTCAAATCCTAAAATACCATTGGGTGATTCTGTAAAGGCACGCAACTTTTCTTCGTTGGTATGCGGAGCATGATCTGTAGCCAAGGCGTCTATGGTGCCATCTTGCAATCCTGCAATGACGGCATCTTGGTCTTCTTTGGCACGCAAGGGTGGGCTCATTTTGCCAGCTGTGCCATAAATGCGTACATCTTCATCGGTGAGTGCGATGTGATGTGGGCTTGCTTCGGCCGTAACGGGCAGCCCGTCTTGTTTGGCTTGGCGAACGAGGTCTACGGCGCGTTTTACACTGAGGTGTAAAATATGGAGCCTGCCACCGGTTTGTCGAACGAGTTCAATGTCTCGTTCGTTCATTGCGGCTTCGCCTTCTGCTGGCATGCCTTTGATGCCGAGTTCTTTGGATACAGACCCTTCGTGCATGTGCCCACCTCGGGTGAGTTCAAAGACTTCACTGTGCGGGTAGACGGCAAATCCATTGACTGCAGCCCGTTCGAGCAGGTCACGCATAAGGGTTTCAGATTCGATGGGTAGGCCATCATCAGAGAACCCGATGGCACCTGCTTTGAGCAAGGCGTCTGTATCGGTTAATTTTTCGCCTTGCATTTTTTCGGTGGCGCAGGCAATGGGGTAAATACGCGCATCTGCCGATTTTGCTTGGTCGAGAATGTAGTGAACTGTTTCTGGGGTGTCTACGGTGGGGTTGGTATTGGGCAAACAGGCGACAGACGTGAATCCGCCTGCTGCTGCCGATTGGCACCCCGTTTGGATGGTTTCTTTTTCTGGAAACCCCGGATCACGCAAGTGAACATGCATGTCAATGAGGCCAGGTGTGACCAATTTTCCTGAGACATCTAATACTTGCGCATCGGGTACTGTGATGTTTGGGGCTATTTGAACAATTTTGTCATTTTGAACAAGAAGGTCTGCAATTTCATCGCGGTTGTTGGCAGGATCAATAATGCGGCCATTTTTGAGTAAGATATTGGGCATGAGACTCACATTTGTTTTGGAGGTGAGGAATGGCAAATCGGAAGAAAAAGTATTGGCAGAAAGAGTTTCTGTCAAGGGGAGTTTCCTGTTAGAAATGCAATAAGGGTTTCGGGTGTGATACATGTGTGCGGTATGGCATCACTTTTTTTGCGAAGAGATTCAAATAGGTGCACGCCCTCGGGAGGATGCAGGCCCAATGGTAGGAGGATATGGGATGAGAGCATCTCTGCGGGGGGGCCATTCTTGATGACCTGGCCTTTTTGAAATACATAAATCCGATCGGCTATACGGGCTGCTAAGTCGAGGTCGTGGGTAATCATTACAATGGTGCGTCCCTGGCTCTTTTGGACTAAGATTAGGTTTTCAATTAAGCTTGCCCCCACAGGGTCAAGCCCTGCTGTGGGTTCATCGAAGATGATGATTTCTGGCTCCATGGCAAGAATACCTGCAATGGCCACGCGACGTTTTTCGCCACCACTGAGACGAAGGGGATCGCGTTTTTCAAAGGCTTTGGGATCAAGTCCGACCATTTGAAGTGCATCGTGCACACGTGTGGGAATATCTGAAAGTTGGAGGTTTTGGGGACCAAAGGCAACGTCTTCAAATACAGTTTCGGCAAAGAGTTGGGCTTCGGGAAATTGAAAGATGAGACCTACGTGGCGACGCAGGGTGATGAGATCTTTGTTTTTGTTGGTGTCCAGGTCGCAAACGGTTAGTGTGCCCGATGTGGGTTTGAGCAGACCATTGAGATGTTGAATAAAAGTTGATTTGCCCGAACCGCTTGTGCCTATAAGGGTTGTAATTTCTCCGGGATAGATGTGCGTATTTAGGTGATCTAGCGCTGTTGTTTGGGTTGGGAGTTTTGGATTGTAAATATGGGACAGTGCTTGTGCTGAAATAATGGGAGCAGAGGTCGGTTCTTTTTGTGTTGGTGATGTTTGGGGTGTTTTTTGAGGCAAGCGTATGCGCTTTGAGAGTTCCTCTATGGTGAGGGGATAGGGTGTTGGCAGATTGATGTTGTGTGCGATATGCGTTGCAAGCGGGGGGTGCAAACCAAGACTTTTGAGTGTGTCTATTTGTGCAAATATTTCTGCAGGTGCGCCGTCGAGAGCAACTTGCCCTTGATTGAGCACGATGATGCGATCTGCTTGTGCCGCTTCGGAAGGGATTTGTGTGACTAAGATGGGCGTGATTTCTTTTTCTTTGTGAAGATGGTGAAGATAAGAGAGTATGTTTGCACGCGCACTGGGGTCGAGAAGAGAGGTCGGTTCGTCAAGCAGGAGGTATTTGGGGTGCATGACGATAATAGAGGCCAGCGCCAAGCGTTGACGCTCGCCTCCAGAGAGTTGGTTGGGGTCTTGTTGTTGATGGATTTTTAGTTGAAATTGCTGGAGTGTTTGTTCTACGCGTTGATGCATTTCTTCTGGCAGAATGCCGAGGTTTTCTAACCCAAACGCAATTTCACGTTCTACAGTACTGGCTATGATTTGGTCGTCGGGATTTTGGAAGACCAAGCCTACCTTTTGACGGATAAGCGATATGTCTTGTCGTGTTTGCGTCGATAAGGTATCAATTTGTACGTGGCCAGTGGTCGGTTGGATGAGGCCGTTGAGGCTTCTTAATAGTGTGGATTTGCCCGAACCATTGGCTCCTAGTAGCGCAACAAACTCTCCTTCTTGGATGTTGAGGGTCACGTTGTTGATGACGGGAGAGGTACTGCCCGGATATGTGTAAGAGAGGTTTTGTATGTTGATCATATGAGTTTGTCGGCAAAGCGTATTGTTATAGGCCAGAGTATATAAGATATTAAGATATTACGTGTGCGATAAAATGGAATTGTTTTTTAGGTGCCATTTCCTTGTCTTGACAATGTTTATTGACCGACGTATTTTGAAGTTGTTCGCATTGGTTTCTTGTAACCTATTGAAGGAGAAGTCTCTTGGCCTTTCAAGATCAATTTAGCTATCATGGTCCTACACGTTTGTTGATGGGGCAAGGTAGCGTTGGAAACATGTCTGATTTGCTCAAAGAAAAAGACCTCAAAAAAGCATTGATTGTAACAGATCAAGGTCTTGTTGATGCAGGTTTGGTCGGGCGTATTACTGCTCTTTTGGAGCAGTCGGGCATTTCACACAGTACCTATGCGGGTGTGGCACCCAATCCTCCTATTCAAAATGTACTTGATTGTACGGCACATTATCAACGTGAAGGTTGTGATCATTTGATTGCCATTGGTGGTGGGTCTTCAATGGATGTGGCCAAGACCTCTGGCGTGTTGATTACGAATGGTGGTGAAATTTCAGATTATTTCATTGGCACCGGTGGCCCAGTAAAGAATCGTATTCCTTATTTATTGTGTGTGGCAACAACATATGGCACAGCAAGTGAGGTTACACCGTTTGCGGTTATTACAGATGAAAATAAATATAAGGCTGCGGTTGCTGGGCCAAACATTATTCCCGACGTGGGTATTTTAGATGCTGATATGGCTGTTGCCTTGCCACGTCCCATTGCTGCTGCTACGGGAATGGATGCATTAACACATGCTATTGAGTCTTATGTGTCTCTTGCTTCGAATCCGGTGTCTGAAGGCATGGCATTGCATGCGATTCGTTTGATTGCACAAAATTTGCGCCAAGCTGCTTTTAGTGATCATAATCATGAAGCCACACAAAATATGTTGGTTGCAAGCACGATGGCGGGTTTTGCATTTTCGCAAACACGGTTGGGCAATGTGCATGCGATGTCTCACCCTGTGAGTGGGCATTATGGTGTGCCGCACGGTGTGGCCAATGCTATTTTATTAACGCGCGTGATGGATTTTAATCGATATGCTTGCCCTGGGAAATTTGCCGATATTGCGGTGGCTATGGGAGAAGACGTTGTTGGTTTGAGTGATGTGGATGCGGCGATGCTTTCGGTTGAGGCGGTTGAAAATTTAGGTGGTGATGTGGGCATTCCCAATACGCTTAGTGAAGCTGGGGTCGATTCGGATGGAATTCAGGTGTTGGCAGAAGACACGATGAAAAGTGGTAATGTGGTTGTGAACCCGCGTAAGACGACTATTGAAGATGTGATTGCTTTATATGAAGAGGCGATGTAAAAAGTGATCGTTTGATACTGTTCTTGTCATCAATTAGAAAATATC
>JABIFK010000821.1 GCA_018650745.1 Candidatus Latescibacterota bacterium
CGTCGCAAGCAAATCTGACAAATCTTTTGGACGTCACGCTTGTGTGTGATGAAGGGCGTGGTGAAGGTCTGGTGCGCGTGGCAATGGATGCGGGTGCCGCAGGTGCGACAGTGAGTAAACAAAAACACTTTTCGCTGCATGACACCCCCGCTGAGCATATTTCACCGGCGCGAGAAACCTGTAGTATGATTGTTGGTGAGGGTCAGATAGAATCTATTTTGAAAGCGATAGAGGGTGCGGGGGCTTTTGATGATCATACACATGGTCAAGTGTTGGCACGTCCGGTTCCACAGGCATGTACATATTTGGGAAAATAAATATTGGGCTTAGGCATAAAGGCGTGCAATTGAAAACGGGGTGATCGTAAGATCGTCCCGTTCTTTATATGAGGGATTGGGTATGGATTTGTATGAAAAGTATCGATTGACGCGAATTGTGAATGCGTGTGGAAAGGTGACCAAGTTGGCTGGGGCAATTGTGTTGCCCGAGGTTCGAGAGGTCGTGCACGAAGCGATGGGACAGTTTTATGATTTGGAGGAATTACAGACGCGTTCGGGCGAGGTGATCGCCAAGGCAACGGGGGCCGAATGGGGATGCGTGACGGCTTGTTCTGCCGCGGGCATTGCAATGGGTGTGGCGGCTACGATGACGGGGAAATCATTGGGGAATATTGCACAGTTACCTGATACTGCGGGTATGAAAAATGAGGTGGTGATTCAAAAAGGGCATACGGTAAACTTTGGTGCGCCAGTAACACAAACGGTTCGACTCTCGGGTGCTCAGGTGATTGAAGTGGGTACTGTGGATGGTACAACCGAAGCTTTGTTGCATCACGCGATTGGTGAGCATACCGCTGCGGTATTGTTTGTGGTGTCACATCATACAGTGCAGTTTGGGTGTGTGCCACTTGCGCGTGTTGTGGCACTGGCCCATGAACGTGGTGTGCCGGTGATTGTGGATGGGGCGGCGCAGTCGTTTTTAGTCAAGGAGATTGTGGCGACTGGGGCCGATTTGGTGATTTGCAGCGGGCACAAATATTTATCGGGAACGACAGCAGGTATGGTGTGCGGTAAGCGCGAGTTGGTGGAGGCTGTGAATTTGCAAAACAAAGGAATTGGTCGCCCCATGAAAGTGGGTAAAGAGGGGGTTTTTGGCGTGATGGCTGCGTTGGAATATCGGATGAAATTGGATGTGGGGGATTGGCAAGCAGAGCAGAATCGTAAAATGCAGATTATTTTGGATGGTTTAGTAGGGATTGATGGGATTGGACTCCGTGTAGATGATGACCCCAATGGAAACCCGTTTAGCCGTGCGCATGTAGATGTAGACGAACGTGTGGTGGGTTTATCCGCTGAAGTCATAGCTTCGGTGGTGGCAGACGATGATCCTGCGATACATTTGCGTGACCATCATGTAGATGAAGGATTTTTTACGGTGGATGCGATGGAATTAAGCGATGATGAAATTGTTTTGGTATGCACACGCTTGCGAGACGTGTTGACCGCATCTGAAGCAGAAAAGGCCAATATGATGGACACGTATGGGGTAGGAGATGTACCAAGAGACGTGCGGCTTCATTGGTTGCGATAAAAAATGGAGCCGTGGGAGATGGTCTTAGTGTGGTTGGTTTCGGACACGGTGGATTAAGGCCCGGATTTGTTTGCGTTTTTTGCAAATCAGGGTATAAAAATCCTGTTGCTGCGTTTTGGACCACGTCGTGGCGATTTTTTCTTTAATCTGACTATTAATCATGTTTTATTCGCCCCCTTTGAATTATTAGACACTTTTAAGTTTTGTTTTGTTCCAACAATATATCACAAAGGGAATTCTCGGCAAGGGGATTCCCTTTTTAGATGATATAAATCCTTGTATAGTTCCTGACTGTGGGTTATGTATAAAATTTTGTTCTTGTAATCATATTTTTAAAAAAAAGAAGAGACCGACCCCAGGGCCGATCCCTCTTCCTATATTCTGAATGCTGGAAGCGTTTAACTGAGCAATTTGCCGCCACCAAACATATTGGCAATGTCCCGTTTGATATCGTCTTCGGTAAGCGGCCAACCGGCGTCGCGTAAGAGCGTGTATTTGTCTACGAATACCGGTGCAATGACCTTAATGGAGTGTGTCCATTTGTAGAGCAATTGGTCGAGAATACGGGCATCGGAGTGTTGGGGCACAAAGGACGTGCCGAGCAATTCGAGCCGCTCTTGGGTTATTTCGCGGATGATGCTCGGGTTGTTGAGGAACCACCAGCAGCCAAATGGATGCACGTTGGGGAATTTCCGGCCCGTCACGCAAAGCTCGTGTTGATTCTCGCGAGACAAGAGTGTGATTAAGAAATTGACGTTGGGAAAGTCGTGGGCAATACGTTCCAGATTAGAAATGTCCCATTTGCCGAGGCTATCACCGCCGTCGCGAAGGACGGGGTTGACTTGGCGGGTGACGCCAACCATCATTGCCGAGGGAATACCGAGTTTCTCGGCTGTTGGGTAAACCACATTGGCCATCAGTTGGGTGAGGCTGTCTTCTGATGGATACGCAAAGTCGGGGGGCAGAGAAATGGCCATATACCGCGCATCTATCTTCGCACACCAATCTGTGAGGTACCGTGTGACTTCGGTATAGGTTTTTTCTGAGAGCTCTGTTTCAACTTCGTAACCCAATGCTTGTAATTTTTCAACCGGTGCAGGCCAATTCATCAGCGCACTGTCGAGACGCAAGACGCCTTTGAAGCGTGGGTCGATTTCGACATTATTTTGCCACATGGGGCCTTCGGTATCGTCTAAGGGGTCATTGGTCATATAAACCGATCCCACACCTGCTTTTTCGAAGACCATATCGACATATTCTTCACGTGACATAGATGCATACAATGCACGGAATTCTGAAAGATCTTTGGCACGTGTATTGAGGCCTAAAGTGCTCATGACCGTGATCACACCAATTTGTGCTTCAGCAAGGGGTGAGCTGTCGCCGACAAACAGTTGCTGCCAGATGATGTCGGCTTGTTGAGGTTTGGGCATTGTGTTGAACGCTTCAACGGAAACAC
>JABIFK010000822.1 GCA_018650745.1 Candidatus Latescibacterota bacterium
GATGCGCGGGATTGAGGTGCTTAAAAAGCATAAGGTAGAATTTAATACCCTTACAGTTTTGCAATCGCATAATGCGCAACACCCTGTTGAAGTGTATGATTTCTTGAAATCCATTGGCAGCCAATTTATCCAATTTATACCGATTGTAGAACGCATTGCTGCCCAACCAGGTGATGATCTCTTGACGTTGGTGGATCCGCACTACGATGCGGGTGCAACGGTCTCGAATTGGTCTGTTAGTGCCAATCAATATGGCCGTTTCTTGACTCAGGTTTTTAATGAGTGGGTGCGCAAAGACGTGGGCCAGTACTTTGTGCAAATCTTCGATGTTGCTTTGGGCGCTTGGTTGGGACAAAATCCGAGTCTGTGTATTTTTTCAGAAACCTGTGGCGATGCATTGATTATCGAACACAACGGCGATTTGTATTCATGTGATCACTTTGTTTACCCAGACTACAACTTGGGAAATGTAAATGAAACGCCCATTCGCGAATTGGTTGCTACGCCCCAACAGCGTAAGTTCGGTACAGACAAACGCGACACCTTACCGGATTATTGCCTTGAGTGCGACTTTAAATTTGCCTGCAATGGTGGATGTCCCAAGCATCGTTTTATTAACACGCCCGATGGTGAAAAGGGGTTGAATTATTTTTGCAAAGGGTATAAGATGTTTTTCCAAAATGCAGACCCATTTTTGCGTGTGATGGCAGGAGAATTGTCTAAGGGCAGGCCAGCCTCTGGTGTGATGACTTGGATTAAACAGCGTGACCAAGAGCGCCTTGCCAAAAAAATGACGCAGGTTGGGCGAAACGCGCCTTGTCCTTGTGGAAGCGGAAAAAAGTTCAAACAATGCCACGGACGTAATTGATGATTGATCGAGGTTCGCTCACTGGGTACGGTGAAAGGGATGGTGCCGCAGTGCTTACCTTTTCTGGTGGGCGTGAACTTCGCTTTATACCGGAATGGAAGAATGACTCGGTGAAGCGAATCCATTCTGTTTTGCTGTTGGATGATCATGAGCTGGTTGCCGAAGTGGTCTCTGGGTGTTTTGCTTCTGGTGGTGCAATGGGGCAGCGAGATCTAGCGACTTACTGTGAATTTGCAATTGATTTGGAAAGAGAAGTCTATCGTCATTATCGAATGGGGAAAATTACCGAACAAGAATGGCAGAGTCGTTTTAGGGTTTATTGGAAAATTGTGATTAAGAGCAGGCAAATTGCGAGTGCTTTGGCGCTTGCCCAATTGCCAATACGTGAGTTTAGGGGTAAATGCTGAGGATTTGCTTTGCACGGGGTACGAGATGGCTGTGATTTTGGTTGTGGATGACAGTAAAGAGATTCGAGTGATGCTTCAAGATATCTTACAGCTTGAAGGACACACGGTTTTGATAGCTGAAAATGGCACTTTAGGTCTTGGTATTTTTAAATCTCGCACAGATGAAATCGATCTTCTGATTTCTGATATCTATATGCCTGAGATGGACGGTTTGGAAGTGATTCGGGTGGCAAAAAATGAGAAACCTGAGTTGAAGATTATAGCGATGTCGGCAGGAGATACAAAAGGGAATTTGGCATCCCTTGGTTTTGCGGGTGACTTTGGCGCACAACATCTTTTGACAAAGCCGTTTCGTATGCCAGACCTACTCGAAGCAGTCAACCGATTGTTGGCCGATTGATTTAAAATTTGGGGTACATCATAAATGCAAGACGATACCATTCAGATCACTTACACATTCCAATTCCCAGAAGGCAAACAAGAAACTTTTGTAGTCAATTTAGATCCCCTAACTGTCGAAGTTAAGGAACCTTTTCCTGAGGACTTGCCTGAATGGACCCGCCTGGAATTTAACAAATGCGCGCATTGTCCCCTGAATTCTGACACACATCCTTATTGCCCTTTGTCTGCTCGTATTTCGGGCATTGTGGATCGTTTTGCAGAGATCATTTCTTATGAAGAAATGGTGGTTCAGGTTGTGACGCCAGAGCGAACGGTCTCAAAAGCCACCACTGCTCAGCAAGGATTGAGCGCACTGATGGGATTGGTCATGGCGACCAGTGGGTGTCCAATTACAGCGCTCTTTAAGCCAATGGCTGCGTTTCATTTGCCTTTCGCAAACTCTGATGAAACCACGTATAGAGCCGCCTCAATGTATCTGTTGGCCCAGTATTATCTCAATAGAGAGGTCGGGAAGGTAGATATGTCGATGCGTGGTCTGGAGGCGTTTTATCGAAGCATTGAGGTCTTAAATGAGCATATGGCAACGCGGGTGCGTGAAGCCACGGCGAGAGATGCCGCCATTAATGCATTGGTTGAATTGGATTTCTTTGCAAAGAATTTCACTTTTGGTATGGAAGACCGGCTTGAAGAACTTAAGTATATGTTCCAACCCTATATGGACCGGTTTGAACATCACGATATAGAATAGCGTCGTGAGTGGGGGAGATTTTCGGTTTGTAGAAACGGCGTTCCTTTCGGGCGTCGTTTTTTTTCTATGGATTGGTAAGTGGGGTGAATGCAAACTGAGGGTTTGTGGCAAAAGAGATCAAAAATAGCCTGTTGAAGCAAGGATAGAAATAAGCGTTTAAATTTTAAAATGGTTGTAAACTGGAGAGGTATATTGTGGAAAAACCAAAAATCTATGTTGCATTGCCCGAAAAAGACAGCAATTTAAGAGCAGAGGACCGTGATCATTTGCGCACATTTGCAGATGTGATTCAGCATCCGGGGGATAAAACACCTACAGATGACGAGAAACGAGATGCCAGTGTAGATGTTGATGCCATGGTTATTGGGCGGACGGGTGGGTGGCTAACACGCGAAATTATTGACGCGGCTGGGGCACTCAAAGC
>JABIFK010000268.1 GCA_018650745.1 Candidatus Latescibacterota bacterium
AGGATGTCGGGCGCGTCATGTAATGCTTGTGCGATATCTTCAATGCCGCCCCAAGCGAGCAAATGCAGAGGACGGGCGTCATCGCGGCGTGCGCATTGCACAATCCACTCTGACCCTTCGGTTGATTGTCTGATGCCCGCATAGGGCGCTCTTTCGATCTCGCCCTGTTTGGTGATGGCACGTAATGCATCGGGTGTTGGATAGCGTTCAGAGTAGGTTCGCAAGTTTTCGAAATCGCTCCCATAGCAGTCAATGACTTGGAGGATGTGTTCCTTACGGCCTTGTCCGTAGGGCGATGAAAGCAGGCCTTCGATGTCGAGAACATCGGCATACAAGAGCAAGTGCACCATCGACTGAAAGTCGTCGGGATCGGTGCCACCGATGTCGGTTGAGATGAGGGCGCGGTAGCGGTGGCCATCAAGTGCGCCGTTTGTGTGTGAGACGCTCATGTTTAGTCTTCCTTTTCAATCACTGGGGTCCAATCGCCTTCAAGATTTGTGGCGCTCGTGGTATTCGCTTTGAAGATATTTTCCACTGTGTATTGGGCAGCTTCTTCGTCTGTGAGCTGATGCGTCCAGGACAGTCGACCATTTGGATGAGATCCTGGACCGTTGTTTTTATATTCGGCATAATACGCCGTTTTATGGTTGTCATTCTGATTCCAAACAGACCATCCCTCGCGCCTAATATGCACCCCGATATTACAATGCAAATAAACCACACGCGCAGCATTCTTCCAGGGCCTACCCAGCGAAGCTTTTGAAACTTTTTCACCTGGATACAACACGATGTCACAGTTCTTAAAAACATATCCAAATTTATTGGCAGGTTTGCCATCTATGAGCTTCTGGCTGTGGGCGGTAATATGTGAATCTTTCCGATTGTTGATGGTGCAGTCTTCAAAGAGGGCAATACCATTTCCGTAAATAAAATCTGTTGTGCCTTCAATGATGCACTCTTTGTGATAGGACCGCTTGTTGCCACCGGTATAGTAGGTATCTTGAAATCCTGTTATTCTGCACTGGTAAAATATGGCCCTGTCCCCATCGACACGCAATGCTGCGGCCTGAGCCCACCTTTTCTACTGTCGATGGTATTCTGAAAGGTTAATTTTTCCGCATAAAAATCATCGGCATAAATTCGCGTACTGGCATAATCCTTTGTCAATTTTGCATGATCGTCATAGGTGAGGATCGTGTTTTCGTACGATTCACCCACGAGCTTCAGGTTCTTTTTGTCTGCTGGCACTCTGATTCTTTCTTTATAAGTGCCTGGTTTAATGAATATGATCGTACGGGTGGATTTGTTGCTGGGCACAGCATGAATCGCATCTTGCACCTTTATGAAATCTCCACTGCCATCAGCGGCAACGACAAAGTCAGGGTTTTTAGGTTGGGCATTGGCCATGCTTATTAGAACCATGTGAAAGATGAAAATGTATCGGATGACGTTTGATCGTGTTGGCATGGACATGTCCTAATAACAGTTTCATCACGTGATGTTCACGAAGACGCATTGGTTTTATCTCAGATCTATTTTTGCGCTTCAATACTGTTGAGATATTTTTCCAGCATCGTGTAACCATCGGCAGCAATAGTATTCCTGTCTTCAGCATTTTTGGGATCAAGGCCTTTGGTCATTTCCCATGCATCGGGCATACCGTCATGATCGGTGTCAGTAGGGGCAGGTGTGCTTTTCAGTTCGGGCCAACCGCCAACGTCTGCTTGTGAATCAATAATGCCGCATTTTTGGGATGGGTCGGATACCTTTTTGTCTTGTTCATACGTTGCGCCTTCGTAGGTCGCATAACCACCCCGAGTTTCATCGACAATACGTGTGTCTATGATATCGCGTTTGGGTAATGTTGCGCCTACATTGTCAAGGACAGATGCACAGGCTTCTTCAGCAGTTTGCTGATTGATGGGCATCGATTCAAACGGCTGATCAAGCTTGAATTCTGCAATATATGAATTGCCGTGCTTAGGCTGTACGCCACCCTCCCAGTTATTTTCTGTAACTGCTTTGTTGCCATGTACGACATTCTCGGCAATATACCATTTGCCAAAATCTTCGGCTTTATTACGAGATGTAGGATTGGCAATGCGGTGGGTTATTTCGCCCGGAATGGTTGACGGCCCTGGTTTATAATAATTGGCCACCATATTGATGACGGTAAAGTTAAACTTCTCATTGCCTTTCTGTTGTTTTTCACCCCCATAGGTGCTGTTATAACCCCAGTTATAGACCACATTGTTTCGGTAATCGGTATATCCTGCACCCGAAGCGAAGCGCGGATTGCGACTGACGTGGTGTGCAAGCAGGTTGTGGTGGTGGGTACTGTAATTTGATCCCCATATGCCACCAAAGCCATGCGCACCTTTAACGTGGTTAGATTGATACATGCTTTCCGATATGAGACACCATTGAACCGTTACATTTTCGCAATGATAGATAGACATTGTTTCATCCACGCTCCAACTTGCCGAAACGTGGTCAATGATAATGTTCTTGTTGTACCTGCTCGATATCGCATCTGCATCAACACCTGATTCGTCTCCTAATCTCACTCTGATATACCTGACAATTACCTCGCTGGCGTCAATTGAGAGCGGATATTTCCTAATGCAAATACCATCTCCCGGGGCTGTTTGTCCGGCGATGGTGATATACGGATTGGAGATTCTGAGTGTACTTTCGAGGGTGATTGTGCCCGACACTTTGAACACAACTGTTCTTGGCCCATTTGCTTCAACCGCCGCACGAAGGCTGCCGGTGCCAGAATCATTAAGATTGGTGACTTCGTATACTGCCCCGCCCCGGCCACCTTGGGTATATTTCCCGTATCCTTCAGCACCGGGAAAGGCGAGTTGTTGTGCATTTGCAATGGATACGGTCATGAATACAATGAGCGTGATTAATATTTTCATAAGGATAGATCTCATAGAAGAAGTAAGTGTTTTGAGTGCCACCTAAAGGTGCACATCATACCTCATCGGAGGCGACG
>JABIFK010000823.1 GCA_018650745.1 Candidatus Latescibacterota bacterium
CTTCGACTTCAACGAAGATGGCATTGTCAACTTCCCAGACTTCATCACTTTTGCACAGATCTTCGGTCGCTCGGTCTCCTAATTACGGTTGACACAACCCATCCTCCAACGTACCATAAACACCACATTAAACACGGACGAAGGGGGAACTGTGCAGCACGAAATCATTCATAAAAACAACGCAAAAATTCAACTCTACAACGGCGACTGCATCAAAGGCATGCACGACCACATTGCGGATCAAAGCATAGATGTGGTCGTGACCTCACCACCATACAATCTGGGCACGCCCTACAAAGCTTACGACGATACCATACCCCGCTTAGATTACCTGGATTGGATGGAAACTTGGGCTGCAGAGGTATTTCGGGTATTAGCTGACGACGGTTCACTCTTTCTCAACATCGGTGCAAAACCCACTGATCCGAGTGTCCCATTTGAGGTTCTGGGTCGCCTGCAAAAACATTTTCGATTACAAAATGTCATACATTGGGTCAAATCCATTGCCATACAAAAAGAAGATGTTGGCAATTATCCAAATGTAACGGGCAACATTGGTGTGGGCCACTTCAAACCCATCAACAGCCCACGCTTCTTAAACGACTGCCACGAATATATCTTCCACCTCACCAAAGAAGCCAATGTCAAACTCGACCGTTTGGCCATTGGTGTCGAATACCAGGACAAATCAAATGTCTCCCGCTGGAAATCGGCGGGCAAAGATCGTCGTTGTCGTGGGAATATCTGGTTCGTCCCCTACAAAACAATCAACAGCCGCGACAAACAACGCCCGCACCCAGCAACCTTTCCAATAAAAATCCCACAAATGTGTATCGAACTTCACGGCGTGTCCAATACCAAACGCGTGCTCGAGCCGTTCTTGGGCATCGGCTCAACAGCCCTTGCCTGTATTGATCTGGGCATTGATTGCACAGGCTTTGAGCTCGATCCCGGGTATTTTTCTGAAGCCAAACGCTTTATTGAAGAACGCAAAGTATCAGAGCAAGCAGCCTTATCCCTTACAGCAAAATAACCAACAAATACAGTAACCCTTAACGAAAAAGAACGGTCACTGGATAATTCCAATGACCGTTCTTTTTTGTTGGATCAGTAATATATTCGCAACTCAGTTCGCACTTAACGCCCCTGACACTGGTTTATTCAATCGGGCACCGCTATAGCCTTTAATGATTAAATAAACGTATCTGTCGAATCACCACGCACAATCGTCACTTGACCCGCTTCTTCTAACTGACGCACCGTTTGCACCACACGTAACTGCACCTCTTCCACATCACTCATACGCACGGGTCCTGAAAACTGGATTTCTTCTTTAATCATCGTTCCCACACGCTCAGACACATTCCCAAAAATCCGTTCCTGCAACTCTTCAGAACCGCCCTTGAGTGCAACCGCCAAATCTTTGGTATCCACTTCGCGCAAAATCATCTGAATCTCGCGATCCGTCAAATTGGCAATATCGTCAAACACAAACATTTGGTTGCGTACTTCTTCGGCCAATTCGGGGTCTTGTGCGTCCAAACGCTCCAGAACCGCTTTCTCTGTTGTACGTCCCGTTCTATTCAAAATTTCGGCCACTGCTTTGGGACCACCAATCTCGGTAATTTGCCCCGACAAAATCGCCTGCAATTCATTGGCCAATGTTTCTTCCAATTCGCGTAATACTTGAGGCTGAATATTGTCCATCTGTGCAATACGAAAAGCCACCTCAGACTGTAACTCTTCCGGAAGACCGGTCAAAACACCGGCTGATTGAGCCGGATCTAATTGAGACAAAATCAGTGAAATCGTTTGCGGATGCTCCTTAGATATAAATGGCACAATTTGAGCGGGATCAACATTGCGCAGCATGTAAAAACCACTCGATGTCGTACTGTTTACCCGATCTAACAGAGCTTGTGCTTTACGCGGACCCAATGCTTTTTCAAGGGCGCCACGAGCAAAGTCGATACCCCCCTGGGACACATATTTACCCGCGAGTAACAACTGCTCAAATTCTTCGAGCACTTCGTCTTCTTGTTCTGTTGTCACCACATCGAGCTCAGAAATGGACTGTGCAATCTGCTCCACTTCGAGATCCGTGAGATATTTCATCACTTCAGCTGTTGTATCTTGCCCCAAAGCAATCATCAAAATCGCGACCTTAACTCGCGCGGACATATCTTCATTATCTTCTTCAGCCAAGGCTATTCCCTTTAAAAAATACAACCGGATAAGCTATCAATACCGCAGCGACAAACCATACCTAAACCATCCCACTCACCCACGAATAATACCTAATCCAAAATGGAAGTCAACGCCCTCAAAATGCTTATGCTATCGTCAAGATGGGAGAAACCGCCAAATATGGCAAGATTATTCCCCAAAAAAGCGTCACGCAAACCATATAAAGCAAATTGTGTGCAACAAAACACAAAACCAGATTTAGATTTAGAAAAAAACACGATAAACCTTGTTTTATAACTTCTTACGCCAAAATAAAAAACGCCCACCAATGCATATTCAGTGATTTCTTGTCTCTTTTTGCCCAGAAGTTCTGCTTGCCCTGCAAAAAATGCCCAAATAAATGGTTCACCGAGGCATTCCGATGATCCCGGTCAGATGCTTTTCTGCCCAATCATCACCCGCACCCGCTTACCTGGTGCGGGGTTTATTTGTGATGACAAATAGCTGATGGTTTTTTATTATGAGCGTAGATCTTCCTTCCCCGCAATAGACAAAGATGTGCCAATATCCCTTAACACAGGTATTTACGATGAAAAAGATACTTATTGCAGCCTTCAAGCAAGAAACATCGACCTTCAATCCCACTCGAACAACATATGACCTCTTCAATGTATTGTCCGGAAATGAACTCTTCAATTTGCGAGGAACCAACACAGAAATTGCCGGTGCGTTGGATGTTTTCGATGGGCATAACGATGTCGAAGTCATTCCCACATACTCCGCAAGCTCCGTATCCGGTGGCCCAGTTTTAGAGGCCGATCTCAACCGAATCACAGCTGAACTTTTGGCTGCTGTACGTAATGCGCCGCAAGTCGATGGCATGTATATGGTCTTTCACGGTGCGATGGCCGGCGAAATCGAAATGGATCCCGAAGGCCGCGTACTCGTCGGTCTCC
>JABIFK010000764.1 GCA_018650745.1 Candidatus Latescibacterota bacterium
CCCCTTGCTGATCAGGTGAAAGCCGCACGTGTAAAGTTAGATGCTCATGTGCGTGAGATGATAGAATGGCATTTTAACCCGGATACTGGATGCCCGTTTTGGTTGGATTTTGCGGATGGACTGGATTTTGATCCGCGCCAAGAAATTGGGAGATATGACGATTTAAAGGTGTTGGGGCATTTTCAAGATGAATGGCTACGCGGTGGGCCCGTGAGTCGATGGATTCCTAAAGGCAATGCAGGCCAACGTTCCTATATATTTGAGACAGGTGGATCAACGGGCATACCCAAGTATCGGGTGAGCCAGAATGACTTTCAGATAGATTATGAAATGTTCAGCGACAATTTGTCGGATGAGACGTTTCCCAAAGGTGGCGATTGGTTGATGTTGGGGCCAACGGGGCCGAGACGATTGCGATTGGCGGTGGAGCATTTGTGCCAGATTCGCGGGGGCATTTGCTTTCATGTCGATTTGGACCCGCGTTGGGTGAATAAGCTGATTAAACGCGGTGCGCTTCAGGAATTGGAGTTGTATAAAAATCATGTGATTGATCAAGCGTTGACGATTTTGCGGGCAAACGATAATGTGAAATGTATGTTTACGACACCCAAGCTTTTGGAATCTTTGTGTGAGAAGGTTTCTTTGAAGAAGGCAGGTATTTCAGGTATTTTTTGTGGCGGTACCGAAATGAATGCTCAGTTTAATCGTTTTGCGCGTGAAGAGTTGGTTCCTGGGATCGATTTTGTGCCGACGTATGGCAACACACTGATGGGTTTGGCTTATTCAAAGCCGTTGACACCTGATGACAATTATGCAATTACCTATTATCCACCGGTTCCTCGTGCATTTATTGAACTTGTAAATCCAGATAATCCAGAAGAGACGGTGGATTATAATGCTGTGGGACGTGTGATGTTGACCACGTTGACCAAAGACTTTTTTATGCCGCGCTTTTTGGAGCGCGATGAGGCAGAACGAGCTGAACCGATCGCGGGTTTTCCTTGGGATGGTGTTCGCAATTTGGGGTTGTTTTCTGATTTGCAAGAGTCGGTTGTGGTGGGGGTTTATTAGGGCAAAAGTAAAAAGGTAAAAGTGGTACGGCTGTGAGATTGATTGGACTTTTGAATTTTTGGAAAAATATATAGGAGTTATTTGATGGTTGAGATGCCTATTTTGCGGGCGGGGAAGCCGTATACGAGTTTGAGTGTTCAGGAAGTGGCGCACATTCAAACCAAGGAACCTTTGGTGCGGGTGAGCCAGGCCAATCGGGGGTTGGTGGCTAAGGACTTGAATGGGATGGCTGCCAACAAACAGAAGCTTGAGCAGTTTACTGTGGCAGAGTTGATGGCCATGACACGTGAGGCTGCACGTTTGTTTGTGGAAGCCGATTTGTCAATTGGCGATCAGGTGCAGTCGCCCGAAGATTACGTCAAGCAAGTGTCTGGTACGACAGGCATGCCCGAGGTGCTTTGCCGAGCCAATATGGAGAAGATTCGGTTGGTGTCTGACGAGGTGGAGGCCATTTTGGGTGGTTTGACACGTGGGTTGGATCTGTCTGTTTTGGATGCGGGATGGCATGAGCAAGACGGACGATCGCTGAGTTATATTTGCGAGGCCGATGCTTTGGGTGCCATTTTGCCGAGTAATTCACCAGGCGTGCATTCGCTTTGGGTACCTTCAATTGCTTTGAAAGTGCCTTTGGTTTTAAAACCGGGGCGCGAAGAGCCGTGGACGCCGTATCGCATTTCAATGGCGTTTATTGAAGCGGGGTGTCCGCCTGAAGCGTTTGGTTTTTATCCAACAGATCATGGCGGCGCAGCAGAAATTTTGATGCGATGTGGTCGCTCGATGTTGTTTGGAGGGGGATCGACCGTTGCACCATGGTTGAATGACCATCGCGTTGAAATTCATGGACCGGGTCAGAGCAAATTGATTTTGGATGAAGACCAAGCAGATCATTGGGAAGATTATTTGGATGTGATGGTGACGTCGATTACGGCAAATGGGGGGCGTTCGTGTATCAATGCATCGGGTGTGTGGGTACCTAAGCATGGCAAGGAGATTGCCGAAGCTTTGGCCGAGCGGTTGGCGCAGATGGTTGGGCGGCCTTTGGATGATCCCGATGCCAAGATTGCCGCGTTTACAAATCCGACCTTTGCCGATCAAATTTCTAAGACCATTGATATTCATTTGAATACGACGGGTGCTGAGGAATTGACCACGGCATTACGGGGAGACCGTTTGGTTGAGTTGGATGGCTTGAAGTTTTTGAACCCGACAGTGGTTTGGTGTGAAGACCACACCCATCCATTGGCCAATACCGAGTTTTTGTTTCCTTTTGCCAGTGTGGTCGAAGTACCACAAGCGGAGTTGTTGGATAAAATTGGGCCGAGTTTGGTGGTTACGGCGTTGACGAAAGATGAGAAATTTATTGATGCGTGTTTGGACTCTCCAAATGTTGAACGGCTGAATGTGGGGCCAATTCCAACCAATCAAATTTCTTGGGATCAACCCCACGAGGGCAACTTGTTTGCCCATTTATACCGACAACGTGCCTTGCAATGGTCAAACCAAGCGTGAAGCGATGGATGATTGAAGAATAATCAGGATATGAAATAGGTATGTAGGGGCATCCCCCTGTGGATGCCCTGCTTTTTGATTTAAAGCGGCAAGGCAGGCACGGGGGCCTGCCCCTACGGATGATGGACATATTTTAATGTTGGGTTTTTATAGAACCAAGCAATGGATCATGCATTATGAAATTATTTGACTTTAATCCCACAATACGTGTCATCTATGGCGCAGGTACTCTTGTACAATTGGGTGCGTTGATTGAGGAATTGGGAGGCAAACGCATCCTGGTTGTTACCGATCCGGGCATTGTCAATGCCGGGATTGTTGATCGTGCTGTCACGCCGCTTCGCGATGCCTCATTGGATGTTTTTGTGTTTGACGATACAAGCGAAAACCCAACGACAGAACATGTGGATGTGGGTGTGGCATTTGCAAAAGCAAAAGGTGATATCGATTTGATTGTGGGTTTGGGTGGGGGCAGTGCGATGGATACCGCTAAGGGGATTAATTTTGTTTTGACCAATGGCGGGCAAATGGTTGACTATCGGGGTATGGGACATGCAGAGAAACCGATGTTGCCATCAATTGGCATTCCAACCACAGCGGGTACAGGCAGTGAAGCACAATCCTTTGCGCTGATTGCACAAGCCGATACACACGAGAAAATGGCGTGTGGTGATTTGAAGGCGCGATTTCGCAGTGTTATTTTAGATCCTGAACTGACAGAGAGTGTGCCCAAAAGTGTGGTTGCGGCAACGGGTATTGATGCCATATCTCATGCGCTTGAAAGTTATGTGTCTACAAAACGGAACGCTGTGTCGTGTTTGTTTGCTTTGGAAGCTTGGCGATTGCTTTCATTGAGTTTTGAACGGGTGTTAAAAGATCCGTCAGATACGCAGGCACGAGGGCAGATGTTGGTGGGGGCCAACTTTGCGGGATCGGCCATTGAAAATGCGATGTTGGGTGCAGCACATGCCTGTGCCAATCCTTTGACGGCGAACTATGGAATGGCACATGGTGAGGCGGTTGGTTTGATGCTTCCTGAGGTGATCCGTTTTAATGGGGAAACCGAAGGTGAGCTTTATGAAGGATTGGGTGTTGATGCCTTAACACTTGCCGGTCGGGTTGTTGCGCTCAAAGATGTGGCAAGTTTGCCTACTCGATTGCGCGATTTGGGTGTGAACGAGGAAAAGCTGCCTCAATTGGCCAAGGAAGCCGCAACACAATGGACGGGCACTTTTAATCCAAGAACTGTGCGTGAAGAAGATTTTTTGGTACTCTATAAAGCAGCGTTTTAGGGCCTATGAAGCTTTCCTATATTTTATTTTGTAGTCTTTATTTCCTATCCCCCTCTCTGGCCTTTGCCGATTGGACACAATTTCGAGGGGACGCACATTCAACGGGTGTGGCAACGGCTACGTTACCTGAAGCGTTGGATGTGTTGTGGACGGCTTCGGTTGATGAAGGCATAGAATCTACTGCGGCTATTTGGCAGGGTACGGTGTATGTGGGTGGGTTGGATGGCCAGCTTTATGCGTTTGAATTGGACACGGGTGATTTGAAGTGGACATATCAAGCCAACGTTGAGATCAAATCGTCACCTTTGATATATGATGGTACGGTGTTTTTTGGCGATGGTGACGGCTTTTTTCATGCGGTAGATGCACAGACGGGCAAGAAGGTCTGGATGTTTCAGGCAGAGGGGGAAGTGATTGCGTCGGCCAATGTGGATCGGGGGCGGATCATATTTGGCTCCTATGATCAGTTCTTGTATTGTCTCAACGCAAAAGATGGCGCGTTGTTGTGGCAGTTGGAAACGGATGGCTATGTGCATGGGATGTCTGCGGTGACCACGGAGGGCGCATTGGTGGCAGGCTGTGATGGGATGATGCGTGTGGTCAATGTTGAAAGTGGTAAGGAAGTGTCGCAAACGCAATTGAATGATTATGTGGGCGCCAGTGTGGCTGTTCAAAATGGGCGTGCATTTGTAGGCACGTATGGCAATCAGGTTTTGTGTATTGATTTAGAGGCGTCAGAAATTGTTTGGCGTTATGAACATCCAAAACGCAAGTTTCCATATTATGCATCACCGGCTGTAACAGAAACACATGTGATTGTGGCAGGGCGAGATAAGATGGTTCATGCACTGAATCCTGAAGATGGTACGGTGTTGTGGACCTATGTTTCGCGATCTCGTTTTGAGTCTTCACCTGTGGTGGTGGGCGAGCGGGTTTTTGTGGGGACGACGGGAGGGAAGGTGTTGGCATTGGATTTGAAAACGGGCGAGGTGAAATGGGAATTTGTGGTGGGCGCAGATATTGTGGCGTCACCCAGTGTGACAGATGGTAAATTGATTATTGGGACAACTGATGGTACTGTGTACTGTTTTGGTCGAAAGGCAAATTAAATGAGTGAACAAGTTGACATTCCAGAACCCGCAACATCGAAGAAGGAATGGAAAGATACCGAAGTGGGCAGTGTGTTTGTGTCCAATTATCCACCCTACTCCTTTTGGCGTGATAAAAATGCCGCGCAAATTGAAGAGATGTTGCATACTGAAAATCCGGCAGCGCAAGACACGCCGTTAGGTTTGTATATGCATATTCCATTTTGTCGGAAGCGATGTAAGTTTTGCTATTTTCGAGTGTATACCGATCGCAACAGTTCTGACATTCAGACGTATTTGGATGCGTTGGCCAAAGAGGTTGAGACCTATAGTCAATTGCCGCGCATTTCTGGACGCAAATTGGATTTTGTTTATTTTGGTGGCGGAACACCTTCTTATATCAGTGTGAAACATTTGAAGGTGTTGGTTGAACGGGTTAAGAAAGTCATGCCTTGGGATGATGTTAAAGAAGTGGCGTTCGAGTGTGAACCTGGCACATTGTCACAGTCGAAAGTGGAAGCCATTCGAGAGGTTGGTGTAACGCGTTTGAGCTTGGGTTTGGAAAATATGAATGATGAGATTTTGCGCGAAAATGGCCGTGCGCATGTGAGCAAAGAAATTTATGCAGCCATGCCTTGGGTAAAAGCACAAGGTTTTGAACAAGTGAACGTTGATTTGATTTCTGGGATGGTGGGCGAAACTTGGGATTCGTGGCGTGAGACGGTTCAAAAGACGGTTGATTTGGACCCTGATAGTGTGACGATTTATCAGATGGAATTACCATTTAATACCACGTATTCAAAATCGATTTTGGACGGTGATGGTCAGGGTGTTGTCGTGGCAGATTGGGATACCAAACGGGCTTGGCACACTTATGCGATTGAGCAGTTTAATGCGGCGGGGTATGATACGTCGAGTGCCTATACATTGGTTAAAAAAGGAAGATTGAATCAGTTTGTCTATCGCGATGCGTTGTGGCACAGTGCCGATTTGATTGGTACGGGTGTGGCGTCGTTTTCACATGTGGGTGGGATGCATTTCCAAAACCAGACACATTGGGACCCCTATATCGATACAGTGAATGAGGGACGTTTGCCATTGAATCGGTCTTTTGTGCCAACAGATGAAGAACGTTTGGTAAGAGAAATGATTTTGCAATTGAAGTTGGGGCATATTGAGCCGGCTTATTTTCAAGGTAAATTTGGTGTGAATATTCTTGAAAAGTTTGCAGAGGGTTTTCAGACTTTGAAAGATTATGGGATGTTGGACTTTAAGGATGCACAAGTGATTTTGACCCATCAGGGTTTGTTGCGGGTTGATCAGTTGTTGCCTGAGTTTTATCATGAAGAATATCGAAATTCACGGTACACGTAAAAAATAATAGGCGTTTGGTGGTAGAGGCGTGGTCTCCGCGCCCTCCTGCGAATACACCGAAAAACGCGAGGCAGGGGAACCTTGCCACTGCGTCTATGGAGCTTACACAGGTAAATTTGGATGGCGATAGATTTTCGAGTTATAGATGTAAACAACTTTATAGAGGATTTTGAATGACAGCGTTATTTCGTTTTAGTTTTGTTTGTTTGTTGGTTTTGGTCGGACAAGTTGCCTTTGCTCAAGAAGAAACTGAAAATGAGCAGGAAGAAGAACTTCCTGTTTATGTGGCTGAAGAAATTGTGGTGACCGAGAGCAGAGATAAAGTACCAACGGTGAGTACGATAGCTACGAAGGTGCCTGTACCCTTGCGATTAACACCTGCGAGCATTGGGGTGGTGAACAATGGGTTGTTTCGGCACCAGAGTGGCGTGGTATTGGGCGATGCACTTCGCAATGTAAGCGGTGTGAACGTGCAGACTGTGTTTGGTGTGACAGACTTTTTTATCATCCGTGGGTTTGATTCACTGTCGAGTGGGTTGGTGTTGACGGATGGGGCATCAGAACCTGAGGCGACGTTTTACAATTTGTATAATTTGGAACGGGTCGAGGTATTAAAGGGGCCGGGTGCATTTTTGTATGGCGGCAATCCCTTGTCTGGCTCTGTGAATTTGAGTCGGAAGCAGCCTATTTTTACAAATAGTTTTCAAGTGACGGGTTCTTATGGGCCCTATAATACAGGGCGAGGAACGATTGACACTGGGTGGGCAGATTTGGAAAGTGGTGTGGCGGTTCGTTTAAATGGGCTTCGGCAAGTGTCTGACAGTTATCGCGATGATAAGAGCAGTGGCATTTGGGCGATGAATCCGTCGGCCACTTGGCGCAGTGAAAAAACGACGGTGACGGCCAATTTTGAATATGTCACCAGTAAGTATAAATCGGATTCTGGGTTGCCAGTGGTCAATGGTGC
>JABIFK010000164.1 GCA_018650745.1 Candidatus Latescibacterota bacterium
AAAATGGACGACGGTATTGTGAAGGGGTGCGGGTACTTTGGGTACTGGAGGATGTGCAGGCGGGTGATGGGGGATTTGTGATGGTACCCGGCACGCACAAATCGAATGTGGAGACGCCCGAACATATTTTGACAGGCGCTGATGACAAAGACTTTTTGTGGCAACCCGAACTCAAAGCGGGTGACCTTTTGATTGTCGGATTGAGTGTGTTACAGGGGATGCGCCCTTGGCAAGGAAGTGGCAAACAATGTCTGTTGTCTTACGAATATGTTGGGCGTGGTGTGATTCGCTCTGCGGGTGTTGGGCCTGAATCTGAAAAATATCCGCAACCCGAGTGGATGGCAGATATGACACCCGAGCAACAAGCATCGTTATATAAACCGGGATATCGAGACACAACCCCACCGCCTGCCTTGGTGACGGATGGTGAAACTGTGAAGTTGGATGACTCACGCCAAATATTCCATCCTTCTATATTGATAAAAGATCCAAATTCGACGATTGATGAGACGGATTTTTACTTTTGGGATTTGAACGGTTATTTGGTGTTGCGCGGTGTGATGGATGACGCATGGTTGGCAGAAGCCAATGCCGTTGTGGATCAGTTTGACGATCAGATTGTTGTGGGTGAGACGACGTCAGGGAAGTCTAAGAGTTTGGTCGGGACTGGACGGCCCGAGTTGAAGGGCCTGTTGCAGTTGCCAGCCCCTTATTGTGATCCTTTTCGCAGAATGATGGCGCATCCTGTGATTGAACATCATTTAAACTGGATGGGTGCCAGTGGGCAGCGCACAGGCAGTCCTTCGGTGTTTGCTTCGGTAAAAGGGACGTCGGGGCACGCGCAACATGGCAATGGCGAACCCATTAATCCTGGGCGTCAATATGTGTATCAAAATGGTCGGAGTTATTGTGAAGCGGTTACTGTCACCTGGCAATTGCGTGATGTGACCGAGGCCGATGGTGGTTTTGCCTGTGTGCCGGGATCACATAAAGCCAAATATTCCCATCCGCGGGGTGTGCAAACGTGTGATGACCATATGGGTTTGGTGAAACATATTGGTATGAAAGCTGGGGATGTGCTCTTTTTTATGGATGGTGCGACTTCGCATGGCACGTTCAAATGGGAAGGTGAGCTTTCGAGGCGTGGTGTTTTGGTTAAGTATTCCTCGCAAAATTTCCATCGCAGTGGCGGCGAACTCACACATCCAGAGAAGCGTTGGGGAGACCTTGTTGACGGTATGAATGATGCTCAGTTGGCCGTGATGCGCGGGCCTGACAGAGATGTGTTTGGCAATAATGTACCCCGTGTGGATGTTCAAAATGGGGAACTTAATGTGTCCTATGAAAGAGGGCGGGGGTTGTATAGCAAAGATGCGCCCAAAGGACCTGTTGCAAAGCAATAAGAAAGGCGTCGCGCAAAGTTACATATTCAGTATTCTCGAAAGGCCAAACAATCACGCACGTAAGCACCTGATACGTTGGGGCATCCCCCTGTGGATGCCCTTTCGGCTCATCGGAAAACGAAGGGCAGGCACAGGGACCTGCCCCAACGAAAAGATATATCATAAACCTATATGCACTTTTATCCGTTTTCGAGATCTGCTGATATTGAAATTTGAGCCAAGAATGGTTTTAAAGATCGCATGAATGATATAAAAAAATTTGGAGGAAAAGATGGACCAAGAAGCGATGACCAATGAAGAGAATTATGCGTTTGATATTGCTGGTTATTTGCATATACAAGGTGCTCTTTCACGCCCAGAAGTTGATCGTTTAAATAAGGCCGTTGATCAGGCAGGTGCATTGGATGGGATGTTGGGATGGGATGGGGATCTCAAGACGCCTTTTCGGGACTTGCTGATTCAACCACAATTGGTGTGGTATCTGAATCAAATTGTGGGACCCGGTTTTCGATTGGATCGCGAACCTGAGGTTTTATGTGATGAAAGGTGTGATACGGCAGCACTTCTTGTTGGCGGCAATGAACCTCGTGATCCTAGATTGGCGTATTATCATCAAAATGGTCGTCGATATTGTGAAGGTGTGCGTGTGATTTGGGTGTTGGAAGATGTGAAGGTGGGGGATGGCGGATTTGTGATGGTGCCGTGTACGCATAAGTCAAATGTGGAAACGCCTGAAGATATTTTGACCGGCGCAGATGACAAGGATTTTGTTTGGCAGCCCGAATTAAAAGCAGGTGATTTGTTAATTGTGGGGTTGAGTGTCGTACAAGGCATGCGCCCTTGGATGAGTGAGAATCGCCAACGTTTGTTGTCGTATGAATATGTAGGACGCGGCGTAATGCGCTCTGCGGGTGTGGGACCCGATGCCGAAAAATACCCACAACCTGAGTGGATGACAGATATGACACCCGAGCAACAAGCATCGCTGTATAAACCAGGTTATCGAGACACCACACCGCCACCCGCATTGGTGACCGATGGAGAGACGGTCAAATTAGATGAATCCAGAAAAGTGTTTCACCCGTCTATATTGATAAAGAATCCCAATTCGGATATTGATGAAAAGGATTTTTACTTTTGGGATTTGAATGGGTATTTGGTGCTGCGCGGTGTGATGGATGAAGCATGGTTGGCAGACGCCAATGCGGCCATTGATAAATATGAAGATCGGATTGTGGTGGGTGATGAATTGTCGGGGGGATCAAAGAGTTTGGCGGGTACGGGGCGTCCTTTGCTTAATGGCTTGGTGCAATTGCCCGTACCTGATTGTGACCCCTTTCGGCGCATGTTGGCAAACCCGCGAGTGGAACACTGTTTAAATTGGATGGGTGCCAGTGG
>JABIFK010000824.1 GCA_018650745.1 Candidatus Latescibacterota bacterium
ACACCTGGCAATTCCGTATCACAAAATAAAGGACGATTTATTGACCGCCCAACAAGCCCACGAAATCATGCACCACAAAACCGGTGTGGTCATTCCCGTGTACTTCCCCAAGGGCATTGACCGCGCCCAAGGAGAAACCTTACTCCGCGACACCACAGCTCAGTATTGTACACAAGTCCACAACCCAGCAAACATCTGCCTCAGTGTAGACGGTGCTATCCACGGCGAAGAAGAAGTCACCAAACTCGCACAAGAATTCGGCGTCTCTACCTGTATCCGTCCAACCAATCGCGGAAAATTCTCAGGTGCGCAACAAGGCGTCACACACCTATTAAACAATCCAGACCTCGCATTCATCGCCTTAGTCGATCAAGACGGCGACCACTTTGCAAACGAACTCCTCAACTTCATACGCACAGCTCTACACATCAACTTAGACCGCACCCTCATCTTGGGCAATCGCATCTCGCGCCACCGTCCCATGGGTTTTGCACGGGGTGACTTAGAAGAACTTGCCGACCGTGTTTTATTAGACGCCCTCACCTATCACGCCGCCCAAACCGACCACCCCCTTCGTTTAGAATACGCCAACACCCTCGACGAATTTCCCGACTTCCACTCCGGTTACAAAGTCTTCAGCCGCGCATCAGCACAAGACATATTTTTAAGCGAACCCGAATTGGCCACCTGTTCCGAAACCTGTTATTACCGCCACGCCTGCGAAGCCGTGATGATCGTCAAATGCCTCACCCAGCAAGGTTACTTAGGCGTTGTCAATCGCCGCACATTCAATGAACAGCCCATCACCACATTTGGCCTCTACAACCGCCAACAACTCATTGCCGACAAAATTATTTGGCCGTGTAAACACCTAAAAATCCCTGCTCACTTTGTCAAACAATGGTTAGACAATCACATCCCACGTTTGTTATTGGGCACACTCGTGCCCGAAGGCAAAAAAGAATTGGCTGGAATTCGAAAAATTGTAATGGAGGCTTTTGATACAGAAAATGAGGAAGGATTAACACCGTTGTTTGTGTAGCAGAAAATGAGAAGCGGTTTACTGTAATTAATCGTTTATCAGTCTCGATAGATGACAATTTGATCTGCGCTATTTTTAGGTCAATATATTCCAACTCTTTTTGACTTAATTCCAAAAAACTCTGTAGAATCCACGTGCCAACCTGCAGCTTCCAGACGTTTCCTTTTTCTTGAATTAAATTTCATCGGCTTCTCACAAAAATGTCCATGTAAATCTTAATGTATACTTTTTACAAATATGTCTGGATATTAGCCCCAGAGCTACTTATATTTTAGCAAGATTAAAAACCCAACATTCCGACTAAATTCATATCACTTCCGGTTTTAACATGCCAATTAATACTATCGTTACCAAAGAAAAATCACGCATCCTCGAACTGGCTCAAAAACATGGCGCAAAAGACATACGTGTATTTGGTTCTATGGCAAGAGTCGATGCAACGAATACAAGTGATGTCGATTTGTTGGTTGATTTAGAAGAAGGGCGTGATCTATTTGACTTAGGTGCATTTCAAATGGATATACAGGACCTTTTACATCGTAAAGTGGATGTGGTTACAGAAAGTGCATTGCATCATATGATTCGAGATCGTGTTTTATCCGAAGCGATTAAACTATGAAAGAAGACCGCGTTTATCTCACGCACATATTAGAATGTATTCAACGGATAGAAGACTATACAAAAGGTAATAAAATACATTTTAAAGAATCTGCACTGATCCAAGATGCAGTTTTACGCAATCTACAAATAATGGCTGAGTCAACACAGCATATATCTGACGCGTTAAGAGCCGACTATCCAGATGTTGATTGGCGTGCGATTTCAGGCTTTCGAAATGTGCTTGTTCACAATTATTTCGGAATTGATCTTGACCGTGTCTGGGAAGTCATTGAAAATCGACTGCAACCGCTTAAACAAAAAACCAATATGATGTTAAACAATCTTCCTGAATAATTTCATATTGATTTATATTTAAGGCTCGACCCACGTCGAGCTATTTCTATTTTTGGAGCACTCATGTCCAACCAACCCAACATCCTCATCATCCAAGCCGACGAACACCGGGCCGATTGCATCGGTGCCTATGGCAATCCCGATATCAAAACACCACACATCGACAGCCTTGCCACAGACGGGGTGCGCTATGACAATTCTTTTTGCCCTTATCCTGTCTGCACCCCATCACGACACTCTTTCCTCACCAGTCTTTACGCACGCCAACACTTAGGCGCAAGCAACCACTGCACCATTCCCCAAGGGTTGCCCACATTTCCTCGCGTGCTCCAAAAGGCCGGATATAAAACCAAAGCCGTCGGTAAAATGCACCTCACACCCACCTATGCCGATGTGGGTTTTGACGCACTCATCTTGGCAGAGCAAAATGGTAACGGTCGATATGAAGACGATTATCACAGATGGCTACGTGACGAAGGCGTATATGACCGTATCGACCTCATGGACCAAGAACGCGAATACCGCCAGAATGCCCCACAAGAATATTGGGACACCGTTGGCGCCATGGTCTCCGATCTCGACGAAAAACACCACTCCACCACCTGGATTGCCAATCAGGCAATAGAAGAACTCGAAACCTGGAACAGCGGTGGGCACTTGCTCATGACCAGCTTCATCAAACCCCACCACCCCTTTGACCCACCCGCACCGTGGCACGAAATGTATGATCCCAATACCATCGAACTGTTGCCTGGGTACACAGGCATTCCCTTAGAACACGACCTCAGTTATTCACCCGGATTTTTCCCCTACACCGAAATGAACGAACAAAAAATCCGCCTAGCAACCGCACTCTATTATGCCACCATCTCCCAAATAGATCATCACGTAGGCCGCATGATCCAACACCTGAAAAACATCGGTCAATACGACAACACCCTCATCCTCTACAACAGCGATCACGGCGACTATATGGGCTATCACCACTTATTGCTCAAAGGCAATTACATGTACGACCCCGTCATCAAAGTCCCACTCATTATCAAATACCCCAACCAAGACAACGCCGGTACTGTATCTACGGACCTCGTCAACACCATTGACGTAGGCCCCACATTGCTCAACATTGCAAACTGTGAAACCCCAAAGACCATGATCGGGTCAGATCTGCGCACAGACGTCCAGAGCCGCAAATATATGTTTGCAGAAAAAGGACAGGGCCAAGAATACATGGTGCGCTCACACACCCATAAATTGCTCTGGTGTAAAAACCCCGACCAGTCACAATTCTTCGACCTCCAAGAAGATCCTTTCGAATTAGACAACCGCATCCACGATCCCACAACAAAAGCACAAATCACCGAGATGAAAAATGCTTTAGTACAATGGATGCTCTTTGACGCGCCATCTTGCGTTCACCTCGACGAAAATGCACCCACCATCAACCAACCCAACGTGCCCTCTAAAGGGGACGAACATCGAGAAACCCTCTATACCTATTTCCAAGAACGAATGAATGAAAAATAAAACACAAAAACATCAAAAATCGTTAAGCCGTGTCATTGCACGCTTAGATCAAAAAATCACACATTTAGAAACTTGGCATCGCCAACTGTCTTGGACGCGTTTAGGCATCATTATCTGCGGTTTTTTTGTTGCCATACTCGCTAACTTCGCACTGGGTCATGTCGGGGCTTGGGGCGTTGTTGGCCTCATGATGATCAGTTTCATCATTGCAGCAAAAAAACACAACCGCATTGAAAGATCACTGCACAATCACCAGATCGTACATCACATCAAAAAAACGCATCTTGCACGCCTTCAACTCGATTGGCCAAACATACCATCACTTCCCAAAAGTCAATCAGACCCAACACATCCATTTGAAACAGATATCAATATCTCAGACGACCAATCCCTCTTACACCTCATCGATACCACCCAATCCCAACAAGCAAGCACACGCCTTAAAGAATGGCTTCTGCGTCCCAAACTCAACATTCAACACATACAAAAGCGCCAAAAGCTTATTGCCGAACTCATGCCCTTAACCAGCTTTCGAGATCGGCTTACACGCAACACAACACAAGCAGAGACCGATATCGACCATCGATGGGAAGGAGAACATATTCTCCAGTGGTTAGATCAACATGCACCCAAAAACTCGCTTCTACCTTACGTGATCATCCTCGGCACATTATCCATCCTAAACATAATAACAGGCCTGCTCTACACATTCGATCTCCTGCCGCCCATATGGCAAACCACGTGGCCTATTTATTTTATCGGTTATTTTGGCCTCTACGCCTTCAAAACCAAAGAACTCGGTGCCCTTCTTCGTGAGTCTTATCATCTCGAACGGACGCTCACACCCTTTGCCGCCGTCTTAAATCAAATTGAGCAGTACCACTTTTCAAATCAACCCCATCTCAAAAACCTATGCGAACCCATCCAAAACAATACCGTACGCCCGTCCAATCACCTTAAAAAACTCATTCGTATTGCAGGTGCTGGCCGTTGGCAACAAGGACAACTCTTATGGGTTTTGCTAAATGCACTCATTCCGTGGGATTTGTTTTTTCCACATCAACTCAACCGATGTAAAACCCATGTGCGCGATCACTTGCCCGCATGGCTAGAAGCATGGTACGAACTCGAAGCCCTATCTGCATTGGCACACTTTGGCAACACACAAACAGCAGGCACATTTCCAGAAATGACGGAAGAACCTTATTTCGAAGGCCACCAACTGGGCCACCCCCTTATCCCCCAACACGAACGCGTACACAACGACTTCACATTCAATAAACAAGGCGATGTGGTTATCATCACAGGTTCCAACATGGCAGGAAAGAGTACCTTCTTACGCACCCTCGGCATCAACCTCACCTTAGCCTACGCAGGTGCCCCCGTCCTAGCCACCGCCCTTCAAACCGGCCTCTTCCGTCTCTTCACCTGCATCAAAGTCAGCGACTCCGTCATCGACGGCATCTCCTACTTCTACGCCGAAGTCCGTCGCCTCAAAGCCCTCCTCGCCGAACTCAACACCGATCATCCCTTACCTGTCTTTTTCCTCATCGACGAAATCTTCCGCGGCACCAACAACCGCGAACGCTTCATCGGCAGCCGCTCTTACATCCAAGCCCTCACCCAACACCACGGCTTAGGCATCGTCTCCACCCACGACCTCGAACTCGTCCACCTCGAAAAAGAATTCCCCAACATCCGCAACTTCCACTTCAGAGAAACCATCGAAAACAACAAAATGATCTTCGACTACAAACTCCACCCCGGCCCCTGCCCCACCACCAACGCCCTCACCATCATGCGCTTAGAAGGCCTCCCCGTAGAAGACTCAACCCAATAGCTCAACCTACCCCATCAAACACAGCGCACCATTCCCATTTGCACATACCCTGATCTTGTCATTATATTCCGTAGGCCACTGTCCCTCAGGCATCCCCAACGGTATTTGCGCTGTGCAAGCCCTGCGGCGCTTGAGCAGCGACTTTTTGCCAAACCGGGATAAATCCCGGCCCTACGATGAGAGAGTTCATCAATAAACCGATCTTTAGGGGCGTAATTTATTGCGCCTTTAAGTCGTCGAAGACATAACAAGCAAAATATCAGAATCTATATCCATGACCTTTTTTACAAGGACCCCAAGATGTCTCA
>JABIFK010000826.1 GCA_018650745.1 Candidatus Latescibacterota bacterium
CGCTGGTGTTGTGATTGTGGTGGGTTACTCGACCTCATTTACGATACCACATTTAACCGCACCGAACTGGCTACACGCCCAAGTACGCTCTGGCGCTACCGAGAAGCCCTTCCAATACAAAAAAATGAGAATATTGTCACCTTAGACGAAGGGTTTACGCCGCTTACAGAATTGGAATACGACGATCAAACCATTTTCGTCAAGCAAGAACACCTCTTCCCAACTGGGTCATACAAAGATCGCGGGGCTTCTCTCGTCATCAGCCAAGCCAAGTCCCTTGGCATAGACAAAGTCGTCGAAGATTCGTCGGGCAACGCAGGGGCCGCCATTGCAGCCTATTGTGCCCGTGCGGGCATTGCTTGTGACATCTACGTGCCCGAAAGCACCTCGCCAGCCAAACTCGCGCAAATCCAACTGTACGGTGCCACATTGTACCGCATTCCCGGCACCAGAGAAGACACATCCCAAGCCGTACAGGAAGCCGCACAAAAACACTTCTACGCCAGCCACGTTTGGAATCCCTTCTTTTTTCACGGAACAAAAACTTTCGCCTTCGAAGTTTGGGAGCAATTGGGTTTTCAAGAACCCGATGCGCTCCTGATTCCCACAGGCAACGGCACGCTCCTCATTGGCGCTTATACTGGTTTTCGCGACCTCCTGCAACAACAGCTAATTCGCAAAATCCCCAAACTTGTTGCAGTGCAATCCACACACTGTGCCCCCATCAAAAGCCAATGGGATACGTCCTTCACCCAAACAGAAGGCGAAACAGTCGCAGAAGGCATCGCCATCGCCAAACCCGCCCGAGCCGAACAGATGCTTGAAGCCATAAAGGAAACTGGCGGAGATGTTATTACCGTAACCGATGCCGAAACCCTAACGGCCCTTAAAAAGATAGCCAAAAAGGGTTTTTACGTTGAGCCCACTTCGGCCACAGCCCTTGCAGCAGTGTCGCATTACAAAAATGAAGAACACGAACGCATCGTTGTTCCGCTTACTGGTCACGGGCTCAAGGCAACAGAAAAAATGTTAAAAGCAATAGATCAATAAAATTCGCCACAGAAAGGATTTCCATGCCCAAAACGCAACTCCTCGTATACCTTGCAGGTCACATTCATGGTGAATGGCGCAATGATGTGCGCAAAATGTGCGCCCAAAAAGGACTCGATATTATCTTCAAAGGACCTTGTGAAAACCATGGCCAAAGTGATGATATTGGCATTCACATTCGCAACGTCTCACGAGGGGACGTCGGTGACACATATTTTGCCAACGTACAAGATGACTTAGGCGGACGCGTTAACAACCTGCGCACACGCCTTTGGATTGCAAAGTGTGATATACTGATTGCATTTTTTGATGAGGACCACAAGAACTATCGCCAATGGAACACCTCAAGCGATATTGCCGAAGCCAAGGGATATAACAAACCTGTTATTGTCGTTCATGGTCCTGGGTTCAGACATTCACTTAAAGAACTCGATGGTCGCGCAGACGTGGTGGTCAGCACTTTAGAGCAAGCCGTGGATGTACTCGCATATACTTGTGAAGATTAACCAATTCCGTATCTTATAGGTACAACTAACCAATTGCCTGATAATCAGTCAAATCACTATAATCAGTCAAATCACTTGACAAACCCAATTGTGCGCCCTATAATATGCTACCTGCTTATTTTACAAACACATAGCTTGCTTTCGACCTTAAGAAAGGTGCCTTGTGGGCGAACCAACCATCACTGCCAAATTTTGGGGTGTTCGGGGATCTATTCCAACCCCGATCTCATCACAATCTCTTGAAGACAAACTCGTCAATCTGCTCACCAATATAGAAGATCGCGATGTTTCAACGCCAGATGCTGCACGGGCTTACCTGCAATCGCGTTCTCTATTTGAACGCAGTACCATTGGGGGCAACACATCTTGCATAGATATACGGGCCGGTGATCAGCATATTATTATGGATTGTGGATCGGGCATGAAGGAGTTGGGTTGGTCGCTGATGCAAGCCGAATATGGCAAAGGTCAAGGCGAAGCCCATATTCTCATCAGTCATACCCATTGGGATCACCTCATGGGCTTTCCGTTTTTCCAACCAGCCTATGTTCCTGGCAACAAATTTACGATCTGCGGTTGCCACCCTCACCTAAAAAGGCGCTTTGACCGCCAACATCATCCTGACAATTTCCCAGCACCCATGGCCGTTATGGGATCAGACGTCCAATTCAAAAAATGGACGCCAGATCGTAAAAAACGCTTGGGCAATATTACGGTTAAACCTTTTTTACTCGATCATCCTGGCAATTCTTATGCCTATCGCATCGAAAACGGCTCAAAAGTCTTTGTTTATGCCAGTGATGGTGCCTACAACGACCCGTCTCCTAAAACAATGGACCGATATCACGATTTTTACCGCGATGCAGACGTCTTAGTATTTGATGCACACTTTGACCTCATCGAGTCTTTTGAAAAAAGTGATTGGGGCCACAGCACCTCTTTCTTGGGTGTAGATATAGCACTCAACGCTGGGGTCAAACAGCTCCTCCTTTTTCACCACGACCCTTTAAGCGATGACCGCCGTGTCGCCAAGTTCCTCAAAGGCACCCGCCGCTACCTCAATCACATTGCTCCCAACGCAGACCTAAACGTATCTGTCGCGTACGAAGGGCTCTCTATTACCTTATAATTAAAAAAGAGAGGGAATCCTTCCCCTCTCTCAAATACAATCTTGCGTCAACTCCCCTTCTGCCTCCCTAAACTCGCCAAGCCACCTTCTCCCAATCCTCAGCTTCACATTGTTGCACATATTCACCCACAACACGTAACACATCACTCGCAGTGCCCACTTCATCAACATCAACAAAATTCACATCGTCTTTGTGACCTGCAAACCATGTACGCATAATTTCCAACGCCCCTTTTTCAATTTCAGACAAAGCAGCATCTTTGTTTTGGGACTCAAAAAACAAAGCCCGCAACTGTTCCGACACCCGGTTCCAATTGCTCAAATCTTGTTGCACTTGAAGATGTGCAAGAGGTTGCCCTACCACCAAACAGAAAAGATCCATCATGTCTGGTTCGGCAGAAGGCAAAATCACCACCGCATTTTTTAAAGAACCCAAATCAACAGATCGCTCTTGCACTGCCACCTGCGTGTTAAATTCGGGTTTACAAACAGTAATCAACTCTGCTTCTAATAACAAAGCCGCCAACTCTGATCCCACACATTCAACTTCCATAGACCAAATACGATCTAAAATCCTTTGTGTCTTTTCGGGCCGCTCAGACCGACGCGCAAAATAACTGCCCACCCGCTTTCGCAAATCAATCGCTTTGCCAATGTAAATAACCAGACCTGCCTGATCACGCATAATATAAACCCCAGGCGTCTCGGGTAGTTCGCGCAAATATTCCTCACCAAACGCATAAGCCTCAAATTGCACGGGTGTTGCATCGGGGTAAATTCGATTCAACAAAGTCTCTACAGAATCAACCCCCGCAGCTTGACAGCGCTCCAAGAGCCCTAGCAACACTTGGGCATGTAAACTCGCATCACCATCGGCTCCGCGCTCTGTAACAAAAGAAAACCCCAACTCGGTGGCCAAAGCCTCAAGCGTTGGCAAATCTTTATTGGGGAAAATCCATCTTCCAAGGCGAAAGAGGCAAATGCCTTCTTGCAGAAAAGAACGCCCCAGAACCATACGCCCCAATCGATTCAGCGCACTGCGATAGCGAGGCAATCGAAAGGCAACCGGAATTGCACCCTCGGCAAACTGGGCAAAAGACATCAAAGCATCATACCCATCACTATCTACACCCACCACAATAGGAGCAAAAAGTGCCTCTTCGCCCCGCACCAGCACCCGTCGCCCAGCCAAAGCCACTTCGTCTCCACCCTCTTGGCTGGGCACGCAGCCCAAACTTACAAACAGCGCCGTATCGAAATCGACCGCTTTACGTTTGGTTTTTAAGGCCCATTTTCCCGACGCCAAACGCGCAAAGCGTGCATCATCATCAATCGCAGCAGAAACAACTTTTTCAGCAATCGCACCTTTGGCGCCCACTATCCCGAGTGCTTCACGTGCCAACACATCGGGGTCTACACCTTCTGGGTGCGCTTCGAGGAAAGCAACCAATCGCGTCTTTACCACCGCTTCAGCCACACAAAAGCTCCTTTAAAAAGAAAACGGCACATGTGAAATGGCCAGAATTCTCAAACTCAGAGAACCCATCTCACCATTTGCCTGCAACCGTTTCACACCTACCGTTTACCTGTTATTTTCCGTCTTTTGCTTGTTTTTTTGCTGCTTCTTCCTGATAATCAATTTGAATCAGCTTTTTTAACGCATCCACTTCTTCATCTAAAGTAGATAACTTTTCGTTTTGCAAAACAATCAAGTCAGCATAAATCTGAGCGCGCTCTTCCTGGTTCACAATCACCCGACGCAAGTCTTCAATTTTCTTTAGCAAAGCTTCCGAAGATTCGCCCGATGGCAACCGCGGGCTTTCCGCTCCGCCAAAAGCCGATAAACGCTGTTGCAATGTTTCATCCAATTCAGACCGCTTGCGCTCAGCTTCTTCAATGGCCCGAAACAACGGACGTTTTTCCACGGCATATTTGAGAACAGAATCAAAACCTGCTTCTTGATTTCGCCGCCGATAGTTAGGTTGATCAGGTTTTAATGCCTGACGACGACGCCACACAACAATCCCCAAAACACCCACAAAGACTACACCCCCTACCAAAATCCAAGGCAAAAGAAAAGCCATACTCGTCGCATCTGCCGCATTTTCATCAAACACTTCTTCTACCACTTCAGGAGGTGCTTCCTCAGCAGGTTCTTCTCCTTGCGCCTTGGCTGCACGGATTTTCAGAATATCCTCAATATAGAACTTAGCCTCATCACGCCCACCAGACTTTCGAGCATTCCGAAAGTGTGCTAAGGCCTCATCCAAATTGTTCTCTTGTTTATAGATTTTTGCCAAGTCAAAATGGATATTGGCATCATTGGGTTTTTTCGCCAATGCTTTTTTAAATGCATCAATGGCGTCGCTGATCTTTCCATCGACCACCAAATCTTTGGCAACTTGATAGTGATCAACAGGCTTGGGTTTCGGCGGTGTAGGCTTGACAGAGACGTTAGACTTTGGCACTTCTTTTTTTGCGTCTGGTGGGCTAAGGGGGTGGCGAATCACCATATCATTGCGCACCCACCCCCGACTGCCATTTGACAAAATAACATTGAACCAACCATTGCGCTCACGCAACATCGACAACATATCCCCTTTTTTGGCCTTACCAACACGTCTTGCTGCTGTAGATGGGCTGCTACGCACATTCACAGTGGCCTTGGTAACTTCCAATAAATCACGCGCCACAACCTCTTCAGCATATCGGCCAGACATCCACGCTTCACGCCCGTCTGGCAACAAGACCTGATACCACGTACCCTTTTTGCTCAAACGCTTCATAAGGGTACCGCGCTTAATCTTGGTAATTAGCGTATTTGGCCCTGTGCGCGGTTCTGAACGCACATTCACAGCATTGGTGCCCACCACACGAATAGCAGAATCACCGTGTTTTAACTGCGCGAAGGCCATTTCAGGCAAAAGACAAACCACGCACAAAACGATCCAAGAAAATTTCATCACCCACATCCTGTCATATCTTAAAATGTACTTATTGCTTTTTGCCCACCGCACACACCCACTCACCCTCTTCTAAAAGTTGGTCAATTACAAATCCTGCGTCCAAAACAGCTTGTTGAAAGGCCGCACTTTCCCGTGTCAAAATACCTCCCAAGACCACATGGCCTCCTTTTGAGGTACGTGAAGCAATTGCAGGAATCAAAGGCACCAAAATACTGCTGATAATATTGGCTACAATCACATCAAACACGCCTTCCACATCTCCAACAGACCCTTCCTTCACCACCACACCCTCTAAAATATCATTGAGTGCCAAATTTTCCTGAGTGTTTTCGATTGCGGGTGGATCGGTATCAACAGCCATCACCGACGCAGCGCCCAGTTTCATCGCCGCAATACTCAAAATGCCAGACCCCGTACCCACATCAAACACCGATGCCCCAGCGGACACGCACGATTCAAGCCCCATAAGTGCCAACCGTGTGGTTTCATGATGACCAGTACCAAACGACATTTTTGGAGTTATTATTATCTCATAGTCGCAATCTATTTTATCATGAAAATGAGCTCTGATATAACATTTGTCATTAATTTTTACAGGATCAAAATTTTCTTCCCATTGCTGATTCCAATTTTCTTGTTTTA
>JABIFK010000828.1 GCA_018650745.1 Candidatus Latescibacterota bacterium
AACCCAGCTGAAGTGTTTTGTGAAACGGGTGATATGCACGTATGGTCCTTGGTTTGGCATCAAGATAAGCTTTATGCTGCAACTGGGGGCGAACAGGGTCATATACTGAAGATTGCAAAGAACAAAACTGAGGTGATTTATGAAAGCAAAGATCCCAATATCATTTCTTTAACGCATGGGTCTCAGGGGGCTTTATTTGCCGGTACTGATCAAAATGGATTGATTTATAAGGTGTCTGTTGGAGGACACGTATCGGTGTTTTATGATGCGGGTGAACGCGAAGTGCATGATATTTGCGTAAGCAAAGAAGGTATGGTTTATGCCGCTGCTATGGTAGGCCGTTCGCAAAGCAAACCAAAAGGAAATGGAAATGGGAATGGGAATGGTGAGGGCAAAAAATCGGTATTATATGCCATTAAACCTTCAGGTTCGGCATTGCGATTGTGGGAAACGGATGATCCGTTGCTTTTATCTGTTTCCCTAGATAGGGATGGTTCTTTGCGGGTTGTGACGGGTAAAAAAGGACGTGTGTACCGAATTTGGCCAGATGGCGGCTATACCTTATTGGCGCAACTAAAAGATGTACATCCTTGGTCTGTGCTGCCTGCTTCTGATGGCGGACTGTGGATTGGGAACAGCGGTGACGGACAGGTTTTTAAATTGGGTTCGCATTATGAAACTGAAGGTACGTTAACTTCAGAAGCGAAAGATTTTACATTGGTGTCGCATTGGGGCCAAGCACATTGGCAAACCAAACAGCCATCGGGCACATCGGTGTCGGTGTTGTCGCGGTCGGGCAACAGTGAAACACCCGATGATACGTGGTCTGCGTGGTCTGTCGCCCTTAAAACACCTGGGGAATATATTACAAGTAATCCTGCGCGATTTTTGCAATATCGTTTAATTTTAAAGTCTTCATCTGCCAAGACCACACCCGCTGTGCGAGAGGTTCGGTTGGCGGGTTTGCAAGAAAATATCGCGCCAATGGTGCTGTCTGTTAAAATTGATCAAAATGATGAAAACGGTGATCCACAGAGCGATCGGCGAAGTTTTTGGAAGGTGAGTTGGGATGCGGGCGATGTGAATGACGATCAGTTGTTTTACGCCGTACTCTTCCGTGAAGTGGGTACGCCTCGGTGGATGTTGTTAGAAGAAGATATGAAGCGCACACAATATGTCTGGGATACTGAAACTGTGCCTGATGGTACGGTGCAGGTTCGGGTGGTGGCATCTGATAAAGGCAGCAATCCAAGTGCACAAGCGCTTTCGGGCGAATCTGTGAGTGCGCCTTTTGAAATTGACAATACCCCTCCCGTTGTAAAAATCCAGTCTGTGCGTCAAATAGGGCCTAAAAGTGTTGTGTTAGGATCTCTTGCAGATAAAACAAGCGCTATTTTATCTGCAAAATACGCCGTGAATTCGGGCGATTGGCAAGTGGTTTTTGCCGAAGATATGGTGTTTGATTCTGCCAAAGAGACGCTCAAATTTGAAATTGAGCAATTAAGACCAGGGGCTTACACACTGGTCATTCGTGCTGAAGATGTGCTGGGTAATGTGGGCGTTGGCAAAACAATTTTTGAAGTGAAATAATGCAAAAGCCTTTTGTGACGTTGAAGTTGGCCCAGACCTTGGACGGTTGTATTGCAACGACTCTGGGCGATTCTAAATGGATTACATCAGCTGCGTCTCGTGCACAAGGACATCAGTTGCGTGCTGAAGCAGATGCCATTTTGGTTGGTGCAGGCACCGTGCGGGCAGATGATCCAGAATTGTCGGTGCGCTTGGTAGAAGGCAAAAGCCCAACCAAAATTGTTTTGGATGCACAGTTGGATATTGCACCTGATCGGAAGGTTTTTGATGGCGCGCCTCTTATTTTAATTGCTGCTGAAGGTGTTGCACAAGATCGCATTTATGCGCGTGAAAGCGACGGCGCTCAAGTTTGGCAAGTTGGTAAGAGTCATGCGGGACAACTTAATCTGGCACAGGTGATGGCGCGGATGATACAATCTGGGCTACAAACTTTGTTGATTGAAGGTGGAAGTCGGGTGGCCGCGTCGGCACTGCAAGATGGGCTTGTCGATCGGTTGGTGGTGTTTATTGCTCCCAAAATTTTGGGTGTGGGATTGCCTTCTGTTGGTGCGCTTGGTTTTGAACGGATTGCAGATGCAATTCAGTTGCAGGATATAGATGTCAAACCTATTGGTGATGATTTAATGTATACAGCCCATATCAAAAAATAACTTAGCTGGATCGTGGGTTATCTTTGACGTGATGGGAAATGATTGAAAGCTGACTGTTTATGTTTACTGGCATTGTTGAAGAAGTTGGCCATGTGCGTCGTATTGAACGTCGTTCGGGGTATCAACGGACGATTATTGCGGCACTGCGCGTTTTGGGTGGGGTGAAGCTTGGCGATAGCATTGCATTAGACGGTGCTTGCCATACTGTGGTTGACTTTGACGAAACTGGCTTTACGGTTGAGTCTGTTGATGAAACATTGCAACGCACGACGCTTGGTAAAATGCAGGTGGGTAGTCCTGTCAACTTAGAGCGTTCTTTGAAACTGGGTGACCGGCTCGACGGTCATATGGTGGCCGGACATGTTGATGGTATTGGCACGCTGATCCGTCGATTAGGCTCTGCTGATAA
>JABIFK010000713.1 GCA_018650745.1 Candidatus Latescibacterota bacterium
AAGAGGTCGGGGGGGTAGACTGGAACATTAGGTTGTGTGTAGGGTGCACGCTCTTGATAGGCGTTGCGTATCCAAGGCCAGTCGGTGACGGGACATAAGAAACAAATGTGTTCATAGTCGAGTTCGAGTAGATGGAGCTGGTAGGCCATGTAGCGAATGCGGGCCATTTGTTGGCTGTCTGGGTCGGGTTTTGGCAAACCGGTTAGGATGGCGGTAGAGAACTTTTCGAGGGAGACTTCTTTGAGTGCATAAGGATCGGGTAAGGCTGTGGATTGGGGCTCAAAGGTTTGCACTTCGAGGTCGATATACGCACGATCCATGTTGTTTTCAATGGCTGTGCGTATGCCAGCGATAACGGGTTGGCACGGATCAATGGGCACAATGGTGTAGGCTGTTGGATCCCCATCGAGGCCGCCTTCACGTTGTGCGGCAAGGGTGATGGCGGGCAGATGTTCGATGCCTTGTTCCACGCTGTCTTCGAATGCGGGTGGTAAAGGTACGGCAAGACAATCGTAGCTGTTTGTAAGCAAGCGACGGCGTATTTCAAGCGCAAAATCACCGCTGCCGTGAAGTACGGGCAAGAGTGTGATTTTGGGGCTTAGAGCGAAGATGTCAGTGTGTTGTGGCATTATTCTTTATCGGGATTGAGTGGGTCGTCTGCGCCAAAGAAAAAGTCACCCATGCTGAGGCCGGGCATTTCACCGCCTAAGGCGCGCTGGCGTTGTTCGGCTAATTGTTCGAGGTCGAGGGCTTCGGCACCTAATACTTTTTCTAGGGATTCAGCCCAAGCTTGGTCTTTGTGAAGCGGGTGTTCGCGGTCTTGCGCCAAGCGTTTGAGGGCATATTGAAGAATGTGAATGCCGTCGCGTGGTGAAAATTCGAGATTGAGGTCGTGGGCGCGTTGGAGAAAGTCGACGGTAAGCGTGAGCATGTCGTCTTCTACAAAAGGGAGGTGATAGCTCAAAATGGCCATTTCGTCTTGGCGGTTGGGAAAGCCAATTTGTAAGGTGGGTTGCAAGCGAGAGAGAATATAATCGGGGATTTCATAAGTTGATTCATCGTCGTTCATGGTGACACAACAACGAAAATCTTTGTGCGCCGGAATAGTGATGCCTGCAACGATCGATTCGACATACCGTCTGTGGTCGAGCAAGGGCGCGAGCGATGCCCAACTCTTTTCATTCATGCGATTGCCCTCGTCTAAAATACAAATACCACCCGTGAGCATGGCAGTGACGAGGGGGGAGGCGTGGTAGGCAATTTTACCCGATTCGGCCAGCACGGGTGTGATGAGCAAATCTTCTGGGCGCGTGTCGCTGGTGCATTGATATATGTAAAGGGTTTGCTCACGCGCTTTGGCAGCGGCCATTGCAAGCGTGGTTTTGCCAATACCGGGGGGGCCAATTAAGCGGGGTGCCAAGGGCAAGTCTGCGTCATGAACGACCAGCCAACAGGCCAAGAGCTGGTGCAATACGTCGGTTTGACCAATCCAATTTTGCGTGCTGTCTACGGGTTTGCCAAGTTGTAAGGTGATATCGTCTATTTGAACGGTTTGTGTTTCGGGCATCAGGATTTGTTCCAGTCTTCAATTTTTAAATTGGGAATTCTCTGAAATTCTCGGGTGTTGTGCGTAACCAGCGTAAAACTATTCGCCTGTACTATCGAAGCAATGAGTAGGTCGTTTGGGCCAATCGGTGTGCCATCTGCTTCTAAATCGGATCGAGTTTGACCGTAGATTTCTGCTGATCGATCATTGAATGAGTAGGACTTAAATTTCTGAAATAGACGATGTAATGTAGATAAGTTTTGGTCTTGACGCGAGCTTTTGTACGCGCCGAATAAGAGTTCTGCTTTAACAATAGAGCAGAAAACTATTTGAGTATCTTGTATTTGTGCAAGCTTTTCTACTATGGGAGAGTTTTTATAATTGAGGTAAGATATCCACGCGTTGGTATCAAGCAAATAAATCATTCCAAATCCATTCGTCTTTCAACATCGGTTTGATCTGGTCTTATCAAGGGTTCACCTTGCCAACTGCCGGCTGTTTCCGAGATAAATTGGTGCCAACTTTCTTGTTGACTGCCTTTATTATCGAGTGGTTCAACAATAACTTTCACATTGTGATCTGCTTCGGCGGCACTTAGAGGTATTGAAATGTTTAGAATACCATCAGTACCTACTTTAACGGTTTGTTCAATTCTGGTCATTTGATCCCTCATTCACAAAGTGCAATATGCTTGTATTGATTCCATTTATCTATACGGAATATAGCTGTTTGCGTATGTGATGTCCAGATGTAGGTTCACAGTCGGTGTATTCTTTATATCTCCTCAGCAGAAACGGCGAGATCACGAGGACTGCGTGGCCAGCTAAACTTCTTTTCACCTGTTAAGAGGGCACGGTGTTCGTCTGAGATTGTTTTGACAAAGTCGGGGTCGTGATCATATCCCATCCAGGCCTGGAACATGGTAGGCATATATCCACCGAGGATGAGGAGACGGTCTTTGTCAGATTTGATGATGCCCGCTGCGTGAATGAGGGATTCGTAGAAGAGTAAGGTGGAACCTGCGGGGGCTTCTACTTGATGGATCATAGAAGGATCTTCTAAGGCGGCATTGATGATGGTTTCTTGTGGAATATCTGTGGGTACTTTGTGTGTGCCCGCAATGACTGTGGTGCCGCCGTCATCTGGTCCGAGGTCCGTAAGGTTGGTAAGTGCTTTGATAAAAGAGAAGTGATAAAGCCCTTTGTCATAGTGGCTGTAAGCTGGGTTGATGCCTCGGTGAAAACCATATTTGAGTGGTTTTTCTTTTTTAGGGCGGCGAATATGCGCGTCAGATTGTTGCAGTCGTGCTGGGCCTCCAATAATTTCTTCGGCCATGCCGACGATGTGTGGATGCGTGATGTAGTCGAAGAAACACGGTGCCAGGTGGGGCAAGTTGTCTATGCGAAAGAATTCATCTGACGTACTGGTGTTGAAGCAATTTGGCCCTGGCAGTTTGCCCGTGCGCTTGAAGTCGTCTTCTATGCTATAAAGTGTGTCCTTGATGGTGTCAATTTCACTTTGGTTGAGCAAGTTTTCGATAATGACATAACCATAAATTTCAAGATGAAGACGTTGGGCTGGTGTGAGAGCTGGAAAGGGTTTGGGTTTGAGAACATCACTCATGCTATTGTTTCCTTAAATGGGATATACAATTTGTAGATGTCGGATTTTGTTGAATTCCAAATATAGCCATTATGAATCATGCTGTCCAGCAATGGATAGGGGTTATTGTAAATCATTTTTTCCAAAGACAACTTTGGCGCCTGAGCGAACAAATAGGCCAATGTGAATG
>JABIFK010000678.1 GCA_018650745.1 Candidatus Latescibacterota bacterium
TGCGCAAGAGCAAGAGAGTGTGGCGGGCACCATGAGCAATAGGGGATTGACCTCAACGGCAACGGCGAGTGCGGCGAGGATGGGTAAGAACATTTCGGCGGTAGCGGTATTGGATGTCAGTTCGGTTAAGAACGTCATCAGAAAACAAAGGGCAACGATGAGGATGAGGGGATGAATAGTACCTAAGCCTTGTAATTGTTGGGCGCACCACAAAGAAAGGCCTGATTCTTTAAACCCACTGGCCAGGGCAAAGCCACCACCAAAGAGCAGGATGATGTGCCACGGTAAATTGGCGGCTATTTCCCAATCGAGAATTCGGGATTTGGATTTGCTTTGTGATGGGATGATGAAAAGCAGAAGGGCGATAAAGATGGCGACGGTGCCATCGTTGATCCAGGTACTGTTTTCAAAAAGTTGTGACCAGCCGGGCAGTGTCCAGGTGCCAACGGTGATGCTTTTGCGGGTGAGCCAAAGGATGGCGAGAGATATAAAGTTGGCGAGTACGATTTTTTCGGCAAAAGACATGGGGCCGAGTTCGGCATATTGGGTATGTACCATTTGCGTGTCAAGTTTTTCACCACGCCCGCGAATGTTGTAGAGATAGCTGATGGTGATGCCGGCTACGATCAGGAGAATGACGGAGAGTGGGAATGCAAATGCAAACCAAGTGGCAAATGATATTTCGGGCGCAGTTGGAAAATGAATGGTGAGAATGCGTGCAAAAGATAGGTTGGGTGGGGTGCCCACCAGTGTGGCAAGGCCACCAATGGAGGCGGCATAAGCGACACCTAAGAAAATGCCTGTGCCAAATCGGGTGTCTTGGTTATCAGATTGCTCTTCAACTTTGAGTACAATGGCCAATGCGATGGGCACCATCATCATGGTGGTTGCGGTGTTGGAGATCCACATGGATAAAAACGCAGTGGCGATCATAAACCCTGTGAGGGTGCAGCGTGGACAGCCGCCAAAAAGAAGCAAGAGTCGAAGGGCAATGCGTTTGTGCAGTTGCCAATATTGCATGGCAAGGGCAACGAGAAAACCACCAATAAAGAGAAAGATGATGTGATTGAAATAAAGCGGTGCGACGGTTTTGCCGTTCATGATGCCCAAGAGCGGAAACAGCGCAACAGGCAAGAGTGCGGTGGCGGCTAAAGGCACGGCTTCGGTGATCCACCAAATGGCCATCCAGAGGGCAACGGCAGCAGTACGGGTGACGGCGGGATTGTCGGGTTTGAGATCGACAAAAGCAATGAGGAGAAAGGCGATGAGTGGGCCGAGCCATAGGCCGGTGCGGGATAGGGTGGATGGGGTGTTTGCTGCAAGACTCACAGATGGCTCCAATAAATGACAGTATCGATAGGTGGTTTATATCATTGTGAATGATTTGCAATATAGGGATTAATTATCCGTGTTTCAACTTTGACTTTTATGGGGTCGCGGGTTACATTTTTGATATGCCAACTGAGAACAATACAGACGATGCCTCGCGTGTGGCGCAGGCTTTGAATGCGTATATTTCCAAATCCATCGTAATAGAAGCGTTTTACGATATTCTTGAAGAGATTGGTAAAAAGGTCAACGGTCGTTGATAAACAACGGTCGGGTGAACATATTCATTGGACAGCTGAGTAATTTTGTTTTCCGTAGACATTGATAATGGTGTTTAGGTTGCAAGGTTCATTGTGGCAGATTGGACGATTGCGGGTGTCGGAACTGGTGGTTAATTCACACGTTGGCGACCTGTCATTCTGTCGCTTGATTTTTCTTCTCAGGCATTTTATTATATTAACCACAACAAAGGTGCATTCCCCCTCTTTTTGCACCTGACCGGTCTTGCTGGTCTTTGCACGTTCTCCACGTGTGTTGTCTCCCCATTTTCTGACTATATTCATATTGTGACCTTCTAAAGCATCTTCTAACGAGATGCTTGTTTTCCTCTTTTCCCTGTGGGAGTTTGTCGATGAAATCTTCCGACTTTGTTCATTTGCACAGTCATACGATGTATAGCCTTTTAGATGGTGCATCTAAGCTTAATGATATTGCTCAGTTGGCTTCTGAGTGGGAGATGCCTGCAGTGGCGATGACCGACCACGGAAATATGTTTGGGGCCATCGACTTTTATAGGGCCATGAGAGATGTGAATGTCACACCGATTATTGGTTGTGAAGTGTATTGTGCACGTGAAAGTCGGTTTGACAAGAAGCCCTTACCTGGCTTGCAAAGCGGTTCAAACCATTTGGTTTTGTTGGCCAAAGATAATACGGGATATAAAAACCTCATTAAGCTGGTTTCTGCAGGTTATTTGGACGGATTCTATTATAACCCGCGCATTGATAAAGAAATTTTGCGCGAGTATTCAGAAGGGTTGGTTTGTTTGTCGGCGTGTGTGGGGGGCGAGATTCCGTATTTGATTGAGACTGAAGGGCACAAAGCAGCCCAAAAAATGGTTGAAGTCTATCAGGATATTTTTGGCGATGACTATTATTTGGAAATTCAACGACACGGCATTGATAAAGAAAAAGTGATTAACCCGGGTTTAGAGAAGTTGCATAAAGAAATGGGTGTGCCGATGGTGGCCACCAACGACTCGCATTTTACGCGGGCTGGCGATCACGAAGCACACGCGGCATTGGTGGCCATTCAAACGGGTAAAACGCTCAATGCGCCTAATCGGATGTGTTATCCAGAAGGGGTATACTTTAAGTCGGCACAAGAGATGTATGAGCTGTTTGAAGATATGCCACACGTTTTGGAACAGTCTTTGGAGATTGCCGAAAAATGTAAGGGTTTGGAAATTTCGTTTGACGATTACCAGCCACCCGATTTCCCCATTCCCGCTGCATTTGATTCGGCAGGCGCTTACCTTGAGCATTTGACTCGCCA
>JABIFK010000123.1 GCA_018650745.1 Candidatus Latescibacterota bacterium
GACTCGCTTCTCGGTAAACACCAACACGCGTCAATCCCATATTAACAATCACCACCACAGCAACCAACGGTGCAAAAATGACCAACGTAATCGCCAAATCAATTTGGACCATAATGTAAACAGCAACAACCGAAAACAAAAATTCACCCACTAAAAATGGCAAAGAAGAAATAAACATCGGCATTTCATCCACATCGCCCCGCAACCGGCTAATGGCCTCACCAGAAGAATCGGGCAACGCACGTGCACCCGGCCGATTAAAAATGTGGGTGAGCATATTTTTTCTCAGCAAAGTACGCAATGCAAACACGGTGTTAAAATGCACAGGAATATCTAAAAAAATAAAAATCGAACGCACAATTGCAGTCACAATAAAGAAAGCACAAATCGTATAAGGCTCTAACCCCATTTGCCCATTGTCTGTGAGCGTATCAAAAAAATCACGGGTCAACAAAATTGAAATCTGGGGTGCTACTGCAAAAATAAAAACACGCAAAAAACACAACAACAAATAATTTGCCGTACGAAATCGAAACAGGCGCCACACATATTGCATCGTCGTCATGCCAACATATCCTCCATCCCAGCCCGCATCAATTTTGAAAATTTCGACGTCTCATCCTGCTCAAGTTTTGAACGTTCTCCGTATTCCACAATACGTCCCGTATCTAAAATCATAATATCATCTGCACGTGCCACCGTATCCAACCGATGCGCAATCACAATGGCCGTGCGGTCTTGTATCAATCGATCCACGGCCTGCTCAAGATAATGCTCTGTCGCAGGATCAAGCCGAGACGAAGCCTCATCCAGCACAACCACATCGGGGTCTTTGAGCAGAAAAACACGTGCAAAGGCCAACAACTGCGCTTCACCAGCAGAAAGCCCACCCCCATCCGACGTCAATCCGGTTTTTAATCCATCAGAAAAAGTGGCAAACCAATCTTCCAAGGCAAGCGCTTCAATCGCATTGTAAATTTGAGCATCAGAAATTGCATCGTCAAACAACGTCAAATTATCGCGCACAGAACCTTGAAACAACTGCACATTTTGCGTCACCATTGCAATGCGATGACACACATCAGCCTGATGCGCGTGTCGCACATCCGTATCACCCAACGCAACAGCCCCTTGCCACGGATCGTACAACCGAAAAAGCAAACGCGTCAACGTCGTCTTTCCACTGCCAGAACGCCCCAACAAACCCAACACCCGCCCAGCCCCCAATGTAAAATCTACATCCTTAAGCACCGGCTCTTCTTCGGCATATCCAAAGGTCACCCGATCAAACCGAACAGACAGCCGTCCCTCTCCCAACGCATCGCCACGCCCAGGTCCCAGTTTCGATTGCATCTGTCCCAACTCTGACACACGCTCCACACTCGCCCCAGCTTTTTGCAAATCTTCAAGCTGAAACATAATGTGATTAATGGGTGCCAACAGCATATTGGTGTAATGAACAATCATATACACAGCACCCAACGAAAAAGCTTCCTGATAAAACAAATACGCACCAATGCCCAAAGCTGTCGCATTGCCAATTGCCCACAACATACTCGATGTAATCACCAGAATATTAATCATAAAAGCCGATTTTAATTCTTTCTTCAACCAATTACGTGTGCGTTCATAAAATTGCCGCAAAACAAAAAATTGCGCCCGACTGGCACGAATATCTTCTGCACCAGACAAGCGCTCTTCCAAAAACCCAAACATATTCGCACTTTCTTCACGCGTCGCTTTCATATGTGGCACAGCAATGGTGCGCAACCGAAACGTAATCAAAAGTGCCAAACCAACAAAAACCGTCAATCCCACCCCTGCTCGCCAATCTTCAAAAAACAACAACACCAAAATCCCAAGCATCAACAAGAAATTACCCAAAAGTTGAATCGCAAATTGAGAAAAGAAATTGCCCAACGCATTCACATCGCCATCAATACGCTCAATCATTTCACCAGGCGTATGACTGTTGTGAAACGACACATCCAAATTGAGACAATGACGAGCCAAACTGCGGCGCAAACTGTTCGTCGCCGTCCAACTGACATTTTCACCCACATACGCAGAACAAACCGAAATCCCTTGTTGCACCACAGACACACCAATAAACAACAATGCCAGATACATCAGTACATCCAATGGTGTATCGGATTTCACCGTATCAATAAACCGCCGAATGATCTGTGGGTTGATCAGCTGCAAACCAATATCAACAAACAACAAAACAGCCAACAACAAAACCCGCCGCATCTGTGGTTTAAGATGTTCAGACAGAAGTGCGCGATAAGAATTCAACTTCATAAAGGCATTCGATTGAAAGATTTGGACAGGAAAAAAAGAATAAGCAATAATGAAGTGGGTTCACAAATAAGTCAAATAAAAAAAGCCTCGAAAAATTAATTTCGAGGCTTTTATCTCGTATCTTAAATCCAATATTCTATCAGAAGACATCTAAATCCATCTGCTTATGTTTGACATCTTCAGGCTTTTCCATGCACCTTATTTACAGTTTTCACCAAACAAGTGGTTAAACCATTGACGCTCCAAAAACACAATAAATCCATGTTCTCGTAATCAAAATGTTGATTGGACTTTCAGGTGGTTGAGCTGAAACAGGTTCCGCGCCCCTCCTCCGCTTTCATTCCGTGTTTTTCCGTGATCGTGATCCCAATAGTTAGGCCCGAGGGTGAAACGTCTTATGCACTTCCTTCAAATACTCCCGATCCACATGGGTATAAATCTGCGTCGTTGAAATATCCGCATGCCCCAACATCTCCTGCACCGCCCGCAGGTCAGCGCCCCCTTCCAACAAGTGCGTCGCAAATGAATGCCGCATCGTATGTGGACTCACCTTCTTCTCAATCCCTGCAATACCCACATACTGTTTCAAAATCTTCCAAATCCCCATTCGCGACAACTTACGCCCTCTAAAATTGAGAAAAATCTCATGGCCCGAATGCGGTTTCATCAACGTCGGACGAATATTGTTCAAATACGTCGTCACCCACTCTACCCCTTCCGACCCAATCGGCACCACCCGCTCTCTGCTCCCCTTCCCAAAAACCCGTATCACGTCCATATCAAAAAACAAATCCGATGGCGTCAAACTGATTAACTCAGAAACACGCAACCCCGCACCGTACAAAATCTCCAGCATAGCCCGATCGCGAATACCCAGAGGCGTTTCTAAATCCGTTGCCAACATCAACCGCTCAATCTCATAAATATTTAACACCGACGGCAACTTGCGTCCCAACTTGGGCGGTTTAATATGCTGCGTTGGATCATTTTCCGAATACTCTTCCGCCAACAAAAACCGATGAAACATTCGCACAGCCGTCAAATTGCGCGCCACACTCGAAGCTTCCAACCCCATCTCCGTCAACAAATTCAACAACACCGACACTTCTTTTTGTGTAATTTCATCCGGTCCAAAAATCCCCAAATCCGTCAACACACCCAAATACCGTGTCAAATCCCGCTCATACGCCCCCGTCGTATTGTCCGCCAACCCCCGTTCAAGCCCCACATGATCCAAAAACCGCCGCAAAGCATCCATCAACAACGGCGCAATTTCTATAGACGCATCTATCATCATAACTTATACCTTATCCAATCAACTAAACCCACAAATCCCATCAAGCACAGCGCACCATTCCGTTCACCACCAAACGTTTGATTCACCTCATTAATTGTAGCCTTCAAGAAACATTCAAATGAAAATTTCAATTACCCACTCACAACTTTTTCTTTTTCCTGCAACGCACCATAAATCTCTCCCGCCAACTTCTTACTGATCCCATCCACCGTTGCAATATCCACAGCAGATGCTTCCCGCACCTTTTTCAAAGACCCAAAATGCCGCAACAGCGTCTTACGCCTGTTCGGCCCAATACCCGGAATATCATCCAACTCCGATGTTAGCGTTCTCTTTTGTCGCAACTTGCGATGATACGTAATCGCAAACCGATGGGACTCATCTCGCAACCCCTGCAATAAACGCAGCGACGCTGATGTCTTGGGTATATTCTGCGGATCAGAAAGCCCAGGCCGAAACACTTCTTCCAATCGCTTGGCCAAACCAATAATAGGTTGGTCTTTAATACCCAACTCTTCCAATGCCTTTACCGAGCTCGACAACTGACCCTTACCGCCATCAACCAACAACAAATCGGGAAACGCTTTTCCTTCTTCCATCAACCGTTTAAAACGACGCGTTACCACCTGTTGCATCATCGCAAAATCATTGGGGCCTTCAATCCCCGTAATCTTAAAATGACGATACTCACTCTTACGCGGTCGCCCATCAATAAAACACACCATTGATGCCACGGGGTCGGTGCCCTGAATATTGGAAATATCCATCGCCTCAATATGACGCGGCGGTTTGTCCAAATTCAAATCACGTTGCAAAGCTTGCACTGCTGCTGGTGCTTGTTGTTTGCGATTCTCGCGCTTTAATCGCCGCTCAGTTAATAATAACTTGGCATTGTTCTCCGCCATCTTCATCAACCGAAACTTATCACCCCGTTGCGGAATACGAATCTCCACCAATCCATCAGACCGATCGCGCAACCAATCCAACATCGTCTCCCGTTCTTCAATATCACACGGCAAACAAATCTCTTTGGGCACAAAAGCCGCCGTTGCATAAAACAACTTCACAAAGGCCGTGACCACTTCTTCTTCTGTCGCGTCTAACACACCACCAATAAAATAATTCTGCCGACCAATCAATCGCCCATCGCGCACCTCCATCACCACGCCACACGCCTCATCATCTTCGCGTGCAATCGAAATCGTATCCCAATCCGTCAAATCATGCGACACCACTCTTTGTCGGCTCGTCGCTTGCTCCAATGCCTGAATCCGATCTCGAAAAATTACAGCCTCTTCAAATCGCAAAGCTTCAGCCGCTTGTTGCATACGCAGTTTCAACGTCAACATCACTTGCGTGTGACGTCCCGTTAAAAACAAAATCGCTTCATCCACAATCTTCTGATAATCTTCCGACACAATCAGCGCTTCACAAGGCCCATCGCAACGTTTGATCTCATAATCCAAACACACCCGCACATTTTTTGTGGGCAAGGCATAATCACAACTGCGAATGCGAAACAAACGATGCATCGTCTCCAACATACGCCGCATCGCCTTCACGTCTGTATACGGCCCCAGATAACGCGATCCATCTTTCACCACATCACGCGTCACCAAAACACGCGGAAACGCTTCTTTGGTAATTTTGAGAAATGGATACTTCTTATCATCTTTCAAACGAATGTTGTAACGCGGTTTGTGCGCCTTAATCAAGTTCGCTTCCAAAATCAGCGCTTCCAACTCTGTATCGGTTACAATATATTCCAGATCACATACAGATCGTACCAGTGCCCGAAACTGCCGCCGCCCATCGTGTGCCTTAGGCCTAAAATATTGTTGAACCCGGCTGCGCAAAGATTTGGCTTTGCCAATGTAGACAATCTTACCGCCATCACCCTTCATAATGTACACACCGGGTTCCTTGGGCAAATGTGCCACAATCCCATCAATGTGTGCCCGAATGGCTTTGCGGTCTACGCGCTCCGCATTTTGATTTTGCGATACAGCATCCACTGTCCGCGATCCTTTCGTTTTATCTTACCACCTTCAAAATACAACTGAAAAACACCCACCGGCAACGTCACCACATTCACATATAACCGACCTGCCAGAGGAATGGCCCCCGTTTTTTTGCGCCCATCCTGCCACAAAGACGCCACCTCAATCACCCGATACCACTTCCCACGCCAACAAAACCGATGTGGCGCCCGCTCACCACAAAGTGCCCGTTTTTCATATTTAGGCACATCTACCATCTGTGGCCTGCGACCTGTTGACCTGTAACGCCTCTCTATTCTAAAGATCCAAAATCTCCACATCCATCACATTCAAATCCAAAATGCCCACCGTTTCGCGCCCTGTTGTCCAACCACAAGCTTCACCTGGATTAATGACCAAAGTCTCACCTTTTCTGATATCTATTTGATGCGTATGGCCATAAAAAATAACATCATAGGATCCGCTTTTGGCCAACGCATCAACCTCATCAGGCTCGTGAAGCATCAAAATACGTTTGCCTTCCCATTCATATACATAAGGTGCACGATGAATGGGCCCCAAAGATTCAAATTGAGCACGTAAACCAAACTTTTCGCCATCATTGTTACCAAAAACACCTACAAAAGGCACATCAACATCGGCCATCCACTTGGCATTAAAGGGTGCAATATAGTCACCGCCGTGCAAAATGAGTCCGACATCACGATTTTTAAACATTTTTACTGCTTTCTCGATGGCATGTTTGTTATCATGTGTATCAGTAATCAAACCAATAAGATGAGATTTTGGCATAAAAAACGCTCCAATCATATTTGACAAAATGGAATAAGGTAAAGTTTTTTCCAAAATGACCGAAAAACCCGATAGTGGCATGGTCGCTTTGCTAACTTAACTTTCGCCACCTCGTTTGTCAACTGACCTCAAGACTTTCACATTGACAAAGCACGATTCTTCCTGTAAACTGTTTAGCTACAACCGTATGCGACAAAAACTCCCTCAAATTTTAGGCATGGGTGAATGAATTTTAACCCCTTCAAAAAAGGCGGCGGCAATCGCAAAGGTAACACCTTAGAAAAAATCTTAGCGCGATTTGCCGAAATGAGCCCCAATTCTGTCAACTGTAGTCTCGTAAAAAGTGAAGACAACCAGGAAGATCTGGAACGTGCCTTTATTTTTAAACACGAGAACGATGTGTTGATAAAAAACCAGGCCATCTACATCAGTACCCCAGATGGCCTGCGTGCAGAAGACAACCACATGGGTAAAGGGGATATTCTACACCTTTGGTTTCTGTTCAGAAGTGTACCCCACTCTATAGATTGCCGCGTCATGGGTCGCATCCGGTTTCCCGAATCACTCATGGATGACCTTGCCCCACGTATTCCTGCCGCTTACATGCTTCGCCCTGTAAGCAACATCCGCAAAATTGAAAAACGACAATATCTGCGCTATGCTCACAAAGCAACAGGTGATCGACGCGTCTATACACAAGTTCTATTTGACCTGTTTGTAACCAAAACCGATGTGATCTTCCCTGAAACGGGTAGTTTGCCACCCTACATCACAGACATTCATCCCATCCCACACGATAACAAAACAGATTTTTCAGAACAATCTCCCGAAGACATTGTCAAGTTCATGAAAAATGCCATTCGACTAAATACGCGCGAAAGCCGTGTGGTATATGTCAGCAAACCCCATATGGACGAACGGTCCAATAAGGTCGCACTGCTCGAAATGGGCAAGGCAGACGTGCTCGGTCTCGAACTCACGAACCGCCGAACAAACAACCAACGTTCCGCTGACACACGCAACTTCTACATTCGCAAACCACCCAAGCTATCTGGAGACCCCAAAAGTTCTTTGGGTCTTAAAGAGAGCGATACCATGGTGCTTAACTTTCACACCTCGGTAAGCAATGATGCTGCCACCGAATATTACGACCTCATTTCCGAAGTCACACGTGTAGGTACAGAAAACCTAACGGTGCGCACAAACGGCGATATTCGCAAAGAAACAGGTTTGCCAATCGACATGGTTGACTTTAGCATCGGCGGCATCAAAATGGAATGTTCCGATGCCTTTATGGCTTATATTTTAGGATCTGGCCATGAGTCAATGTCGCTTGAAGAAAAAGTGAAAGTGCTCGAAAGCATTTGTTATCTGCTCAATTTTTATCCCAAATTACGCTTCAATCGAGAAACAGAAGTTTATGAACCTGAAATTCCGATGAAAATTCAGATTCTCTCAAAAATCGTACGTATAGATTCTACACGAGGCATTTTGTTTGAAAACGGCGAAATCAAAACAGAAAATATGCAACTCCAAGAAGGAGAATTTCCCCAAATTACCGGATTTGGCATCAAATTCTATTACGACCCTGCCGAATATTCTCGTGACACGTACAGCTATGACCGCTTTGAACTCATCCGCGACTTCAAAGAAAACAAACACTTTCAAGAAGTGCACAAACAGCTCAATGGTTTAATTGCCCATCTTGAAAGTCAGAATCGTTAAAAACCCCTGCCTAATCACCTGCCGTTTGGCCAAAAAATTTCCCACAATTTGCAAAAACAAGTATCTTTAAAAGCGGTAAGAGATAAGGCATAAAAGGTAAGAAGAAAAGTCTTAAAGATTGAATGGATTCTTGTTTTTGATGCCACTTTTTCCATCTGCCATTTATTATTTGTTGCCTCACGTTCACAAGGAGTTCTTTTTTCATGTCGGTCTTAAAAATTGGCCTTCCATCTGGCAGCCTACAAGAATCAACACTCAACCTCTTTGCCAAAGCAGGGTATCGTTTTCACGCA
>JABIFK010000832.1 GCA_018650745.1 Candidatus Latescibacterota bacterium
AGCGTCTTTCTTCTTTTTGGCCATTGTTTCTCCTTGTCATATTTCGGTGCCCTTTAGTATCGGACACTTGGGAAACTTTGACCATTTACACACTTTAATTTATACACTCGGACCCAAAAGTCGGGTATCAAGAATCTTTGACCAGAGTGAACATATACGATCATTTCAGTCAAATATATTCACGTGCCACACCACCAAATATAAAGCTCGAACAAGCAGTTCTTTGCATCCCGGACAACCCTCGGGGGTAAAACATGAATCGGAGTGCTTAGAGTCTACCCGTTCGAGCAATGTCCTCAGACACACGATACATTCTCCAGGATGCGATCACACATATCAAGATGAGCAGTGTTCTATATTTTCATTTTTCGCCAATCGCCGATAGATCTTCATTCTGTGCACCCCCAAAAGCTCGGCCGCCTTGGAGATGTTACCTTGTGTCTTCTTTAAAGCACGTTGAATCAACACCAACTCTGCTTCATTGAGATTCCAAGGTATTTCTTCCAGTTCGTAAACATCGCCAGTGCCTTCTGTCATACCAATCCTTACCACCAAAGGTTTCAGTCACCCATATACCATTTGCCACCCATCCAAGAATCACGCCGACGCGGATAGATATACCACTTCATCGTACTCAGCCAACCAACCACAACAACAACCAAACCCAATACAGCAAAAACCATCTCCGACCTCCTTAAAACGATGCACTTCTATTGCGTCTCTTCAACAAGGGAGATCGCAAAATACGTTCCACAATGCCTAAAACACTTTAAACATTGTAAAACAAGCAGTTAATTTTCAGGGGTCGTTCAATATGAAATTCTAGAGGTGCAAAGGGTGATCATATACGTTCACTTTGAGCAAAAAAAAAGCCCGCACAATGCGGGCTTTCCGTTCACATAAACCTTCAAAAATCAAAGCTACATATCTTCTTGGGCCAAAATACGATACACTTTCATACGGTTAATACCCAACAAACGACCAGCCTCAGATACATTGCCGTTGGCCAAAGCCAAAGCGCGCTTGACCACGGCGATTTCAACAGCTTGTAAGTTGAGCGGCAACTCAACCACATCCACACCCAGTACATCGGGAACTGATGAAGCCCCTCTTGATCGCAAATGCAAGTGTGCAGGCAAAATCATCTGTCCACCGCTTTCAATTAGGGCACGCTCAACCACATTTTTTAACTCGCGAATATTCCCTGGAAATTCATATGCTTGCAATACCGACAAGGCTTCATCCCTTATTGTTGGTGCCTGAACGCCCATTTCGGTGCCAAACAAATTCAAAAAATGTTCGACCAATAAAGGAATGTCTTCCGTTCGTTCTCTCAAGGGAGGAATATGGACCGGAAACCCAGCCAGGCGGTAATACAAATCTTCCCGAAATTGCCCACTCTGAATATCGGTCTCCAAGTCTGCATTGGTAGCAGACAACACGCGAACATCCACAGACTTTTCTTGTTTGCCCCCCACAGACAATACCCTTCGGTCTTCAAGCACACGCAACAACTTGGCTTGTAAGTCTAAGGGCATATCGCCAATTTCATCCAAAAACAAAGTGCCCCCGTCTGCAAGCTCAAAATATCCCGCACGATCGTCACTGGCCCCAGTAAAAGCCCCCTTGACATGCCCTAAGAATAACGAATCCGCCAAATCGTGAGGCACGGCCGAACAATTGACGGGTACAAAGGGCCCTTTGGCACGCTCTGACCCATAATGGATGGCGCGCGCAACCAGTTCTTTCCCTGTGCCACTCTCACCCATAATCAATACAGATGTATTCGACGCCTGTTGCAATCGCGCGATATTTTCAAGAATCTTGCCCAGCGTACGGCTTTGTCCAATAAACCCATCAATATTCCACCGCCGAGATTCCTCGTCCGAGATCAATGACAACCGGCCAGCCAAATGGTCACGTTCTTCGCTCAAAGCATTGCCACGCGCTATTTCTGCTTCCAACACAGCATTTTTTTTCACAAGCTCATTTACCAAACGATTCAAACGCAGTTGGGTCTCCACCCGAATACGCAGTTCTTCATCTTGAAACGGTTTTGAGATATAATCAACGCCACCCGTTTTAAATCCCATAACCACATCGGCCTGATCCACACGGGCAGTCAGAAAAATAACAGGAATATCTTGCGTGGTGGTATCAGCTTTCAAAGCTTCACAGGTTTCAAATCCATCCATATCAGGCATCATCACGTCAAGTAAGATAAGATCAGGCGTAAATCGCCTGGCAAGATCTAATGCCGACACACCATTTAGAGCCACCAAAATTTCATACCCTTCGGGCTCCAAGACCTCACGCAAAATGTCGATATTGGTGGGAATGTCATCAACCAGCAATACCCTGGCACCCGTTAAGTCAACGCGACTCATACAAACCTTTCTTCTTTATAAAAACGTACTCTACCCAAAATACCGTTTTACTTTATTTGGAGCAAATCCAATACCCTCTAAATCCCATCCACAGAAAAGCTGCGGCTCATCTGACGACGCAACCCCATATTCAATCCCAATCGTTCTGTTATGTTTCCCTAAAGCATCACATGCGATTCTCTGACGGTTTTGCCTGATCAAGTACTTTCTTAACGGCATCCATATCATATTTCCGACTCAATTCGAGCAACGTCTTGGCAAGCAGTTCTCCTTCTGCTCCCAAT
>JABIFK010000839.1 GCA_018650745.1 Candidatus Latescibacterota bacterium
CGTAAGGTGCAAAATCAGATTTCTCGCCTCATGGTTTTTGCTTTCTTTTCCGATTTTGACTTTCCATCTGCCGCTTGCCATCCCTCTATAACCCCGGATACCAAGTCTGCGCATTCGCCAAATAAAACTTCTCCAATATGTCATCTGGCAAGTTTAAACCCCGATTCTCTTTGCCTCTTACATTCACGACCTCACCCGACTCATAATACGCAAATTCCATCAACAAACGATCCTCATAAACCTTTAACTGTTTTTGCCGTTCTGCTTCCGAAAGCTCAGACGACAAATCGCGCTGCACAATATCAGTGCCGAACATCAGACGATCAGAATAAGCCGAGAAAAATTCACGCACCGTATCCGAATCTTGATACGCCAAATCAGCCACCCGTGCAGATGAGTCTACAGCAAAATTAGGGAACCGATCAAACCGTTTGGCAATCTCAGCCACATCAAATTCCAAGCTCGCCAAATGTGCGCCCACAATGCGCAACTTCGGATGTTTCTCTACCATATGATCCCGAGCCGCCATAATCGTTTCATGTGAGGGATACTCAGGTTTGTTATACATGTGCCACTGCGGGCTTTTTGAATAATATCCATAGTGCGGATTGTCATCCACCAAAGGTCGCCAACACGCCAATGGCTCACCAATGTGCATCAACAAGGTGCGGTCTTCACGGGTCAAAAACTCCCAAATGGGGTCAAATAATGGATCATCCACCATCACAAACTCACCCGACGGAGTTTTTACCTCCATCCCCACATTCTTCCACACCTTGCACCCTATAGCACCCGCGTTAAAATCTTTCTGCAATCCTTCTACCACACGGTCGGCATAATCACTGCTAAAATCAGGCAAATCAAAACTCGTGATCCAAGCAAATTGCTCCGGAAACCGCATTTGCAAATCGGTATAAAAATCGGCCTGTTTCCGCCACGCACCTGCCGTATCTTGCGACACACAAATATTCAACAGCTTCATATTCATTCGCTTCAAAAAATCAATATTGTCGGCGTGCTCACCGTGATAGTGCAAATGCGCATCAATTTTATTCATACGTCCTCCAATAACATTCTAAAGATCCAATATCGTTTTAAACAATCTCCAAACAGTGCAAATAATAGGCAAACCTAAACACCAACACAACAAAAATGGGGTCAGCAACACGTGCCGACCCCATTCTATTTTACAACACAAGAAAAATTACGAAATTCGCACTTCCTTACCCGTCGCGCAAGACTCGTAAATACCATCCAAAATCTTCTGAACGGCTAATGACTCTTCTATATTTACCAAAGGCTCTTCATCGCCCAAAATCGAATTGATAAAATTAAAGAACCGTTCTTCATGGACCAACGCCACCTGAGGCTCGGGGGTAACAACTTGATAATCGTCATTACCCGGATTTTCGCCGTAGTGATAGATCTCACCAGGAAACAACGACGCACCCCCCTCAGTTCCAAACACGTGCACATCATGACGATTCGCATCTTTTTGATGAATCGCCCAACTCACATCCAACGTCACGGTCACACCACCTTCAAACTTAATCAATGCCGTCGCAAAATCATCCACATCAAATGTAATGTCTTCACGATCTGACATGCCCCATCCCCCCTCACCCAACCCTCGATTTCCAAACTTCGTATATGTGGCACCACTCACTGCCACAGGCTTGAACTGATTCGACACAAACAAGGCCAAATCCAACAAGTGCACACCAATGTCCAACAACGCGCCACCACCCGCCATCGATTTGTTGCCAAACCAAGTGCCCAAACGAGGAATACCCGAACGACGAAACCAAAATGCCTTAGCGTGATAAATTTCACCCAACTTACCATCGGCCACCAATTTTCGGATCGTCTGTGAAGGCCCACGAAACCGCTGGTTCATCCCCACCATAAACAACTTACCACTGGCGGCAGCTGCATCGGCCACACCTTGTGCCTCACCAATATTCATTGCAAAAGGCTTGTCCAAGATCACGTGTTTGCCCGCTTCCAAACTCGCCTTGGCCAGCGGCGCATGAAACTTATTGGGCACACCAATATAAATGGCATCCAAATCCGGGTCATTAATCAACGCTGCCGAATCGGTATACGACTTGCCAATCTCAAACTTATCCGTCAACTCCTTCAAACGCGGCTCGTTTACATCACTGGCCGCCAAAATCTCTGCCTGATCATGGCCCAAAATACTCTTACAGCTGTTGTGACCAATTTGCCCTGCCCCAATCACACCAAACCGAACCTTGCTCATGCTTTTCCTCGTTGTGAAAAATGATAAAAACGGCCAACCTCAACTGGCCCCATTTCGTATTTTTACAATCTCTTGAAGCGCGTAATTCCTCCCTGGCCCATCGGGAAACGCCAAAATATACTCTTGAAGTATTTTAACGGCGGCGTCATCCCCCTCAACTTTTCGTGTCGCATAAGCCATATCACGATAGGTTGGAAACCATTCCGGACTCAATTCAATGGCCTTCTCAAATTGCACAATTGCACCCTGATGGTCTTCACCCAAATAATGTAAATACAAACCATAATAATAATACCCATCTCGATCATCAGGATACAAATCGGTAATCAAACGATAACTTGATAGGCATTTGTCTGCATAAAATTTGGAAGAATCCGATTCTGTTTCAAAATCATAAAACTTATACCAAGCATCATTGCCCTTAAAAATCAAAGATTCTTTGCTGATGCCATCCACAAACCGATCTTGATATTGACGTGCTTTTTCGGAATTCAGATTCATCATAGCATCCGCTTCCGGTGTTTTTACAAATGAAAAGGCACACGCAGCCATCGAATAGGCCAATGCAAAATTGGTATCAAGTTGTGTAGCTTTCACCAACTCGTTTGCCCCCTCTCGAAGACGCCCCCTCTTGTAAAGCTCCTGCCCTTTAATAAAATGAGAATACGCATCCAAAGACAGCGTCGTCAACTCCCCCACATTCAAATCGCTCTGCACGGCCCGTTTCTGAATACCAAACTCCGCCACCATTTTCGCCTGAAACCGATTACACAATGTGTCCACCAACGTATTCAAAATCTCCTCTGCCGAAAAGGCCTCTAAACTCGCCTTCCCTATCAATCGCCCCGTTTCCAAATCTTCAAAATCTGCCGACAACCGAAACGTCTTGCCCAACTTCCTCACCGCACCCGTAATCATCAACCGACTATCTGTCTGGCGTGCCAACGTTTCCCGAAACTCAGGGTCTTCTGCCAAATCCTTTGTGTTGATATCCAAGTCTTTCTGAATCTTCGATAACCGAAGCGGGCTCACCAACTGCGTATGCGGAAACTCGTAAAATCGCTGAATCACCGCATCGGTCACAATCTTATCCATTTGCACCTTTGCCAGCGCCGCATCACCTGTCTGATCGGAAAATGCAATCACAGCCAACCTCGGTTTACCCGAAGCTGTCGGCGACTCGCCCCTCAAACCAAACAAAACCAAAAGCAGAACCAACACAGCGGCCCCCCCAACCAAAACCAAAGGCCGTTTACCACCCGCCTTCTTCGCTTTTGGCATCGTATTCAAAATGGACGTTGCTTCATCCACACGACACGGATCCCACAAGACTTCATACACTTGAACTGGCCGAGAAATGTTCTTCAACTCATACGTGTCCACATACTTAACAGGGCTATCCACTTTCCCCAGCGTCATCGACGCCACATCGCGCGATACAAATATTTGCGCACTCCCTGCAAGCGGCTCAATCCTGCTGGCAATATTCACCCCATCCCCAAACACATCATCTTCCCGATAAATCACATCCCCCACATGAATCCCCACCCGCACCTCAATGGGCTCACCCGCAGCAGACACATTACGATGTGCCAACAACCGCTGGATCTCCACTGCGCAATTCACCGCATTGGCCGCACTGTCAAAGTCGGCCATAAATGCATCGCCAATTGTCTTAATCACATTGCCATTGTGTGCCTCAATTTGAGGCCGCAAAATCGCATTATGCTCCGTCAACAGCTGCAATGCACCAGTCTCATTTTCACCCACCTTCTTGCTGTACCCCACCATATCGGTGAACATAATCACAGCAAGCTTGCGCGTCTCCATCAATTACTCCCTAATCAATCCAGCTATTAAGACATCTCATCTTATTCCACCAAATCATTATGCCGCAACAAAGCCTCCGTACTCGGCTCCCGCCCCCTGAAATCTCGATACACATCCATCGGATGCCGTCCCCCACCCAACGACAATATCGTATCCCGAAACCGTCGCCCCGTCTCTGCAACGGCCTCATCATTATCCAACCCAGCTTCTTCAAAAGCCCCAAATGCATCCGCACTGAGCACTTCCGACCACTTATAACTATAATACCCCGCCGCATATCCTCCCGCAAAAATATGCGAGAAGGAACACAAAAACCGATCTTCCGGCAAC
>JABIFK010000329.1 GCA_018650745.1 Candidatus Latescibacterota bacterium
ATGGTGCAATACCTCAGGCGATGTTGACCCGCGCGATAGAAGTAACCGATTGTAATGCCGCTTTTTTTGATGTGGCCAATGCATTTCACGGATGCATTGCTGGTGTACATGACGTGTTGCGTCGGCAGGGTTTGCTTGACGGTATTTGGTGTTTGAATCCCAATGAGGGCCTGTCACCTGGGCAATTTGAAGAAATTGACCGGGTTTATGCGGCATATCCACATTTAAATGATGACGTTTTTGTTGCCGAACATTTAGACGATTGGCTAAAATAATTAGATTTTGTGCGCTTGGTCACACCTTGAAGCTAAGACCCTTCAGACATTTGTATATATGCGGCCGTATGACCTTTTCTGAAGTGGGTATTCTATGAATGCGCGTGTTGTTCAGGTTTTGCTTTTGGAAGACTATGTGGCTTATGCCCAAGTGCTCCAAGATGCCTTAAATGAAGTGAGATCAACCAGCCCTTAATGGCTGTGGTGGGATATGTGGATTTGATATTGGGCACATTGGCCGACGATGATTGTATTCGACCTGAGTTGATGAAAATTCAGGAAGCGGGTATGAATATTCAAGAAATTGTGAAGCAAATGCAAAATATCAACAAGTATGTGACCAAACCTTATTTGGGAGATATTGACATTGTTGATTTTCAAGCTGCGTCAGATACGGCTTTGAATGAAGAGACTGAATCGTAAATTACCGAATGTGTCGGAATTTTTTTCCTAAATAAGCGCACGAAATACATTTGTATTCTGTGCGCTTATTTTTTATGAATATTCACTAAGTATATATTTTTATTTGCTTTGTTCGGTTTTTTGCTCTAAAACCTATTCTTGAATAGATTTTGGCACGTAGGAGCCTTTATGGCGACCGGAATCCAGAGAGGCACTTTTTATGTACGCTACTTTCCTCTCTCTTTGGGGGCAGATTATTTTTACTTTCACCCCACCTCTTTTTCATATATCTTCTTTATCGCTATGGATACACTTGAAATACAACCTTTGACACAACCTGTTGATGCTGTGATTACGGTGCCGGGCTCAAAAAGCATTACCAATCGTGCCCTTTTGATTGCGGCTATGTCCGAGGGTGAATCGCGGCTTACGGGTGCACTGTTTAGTGATGATACACGTTATATGGCTGCGGCGCTGGGCAAGTTGGGTATTGATGTGGTGGCCAAAGAAGACGATGCTTCTTTTGTGGTGTCTGGTACCGGAGGCAATATTCCGGCACAGCAGGCTGAGTTGTTTGTTGGCAACTCGGGCACAACGGCGCGGTTTTTGTCGGCATTTTTAGGATTGGGCCAAGGCACGTTTGTGGTGGATGGCAATGAGCGGATGCGGGAACGTCCTATTCAAGATTTGGTAGATGGGTTGCGCCCCATTGGTGTGCGAGCACAATGTGAGGGAAAAGACAATGTGTGCCCGCCAGTGATGATTTTGGGATCGGGGATCAAAGGGGGGCGTACAGTGATGGCGGGCGACAAGAGCAGTCAGTACTTTACGGCCCTGTTGCTTGTTGCTGCTTATGCTCAAGAAGATGTTGAAATTGTTGTTGAGGGCGATTTGGTGTCAAAGCCTTATATTGATTTGACAGCTGGCGTGATGCGCGATTTTGGTGTTGAGATCGTCAATGAAGATTACAAAGTGTTGCGCGTGAAAGCTGGGCAGCGGTATCAGGCACGTGATTATATCATTGAACCCGATGCATCGAATGCGTCTTATTTTTTTGCCGCAGCGGCAGTGACGGGTGGGCGTGTTAAAGTTTTGAATTTGGATAAAAAATCGATACAAGGTGATATTGGCTTTGTCGATGTGTTGGCCAAAATGGGCTGTGATGTAAAGATCCACGCCGACGGCATAGAAGTTTGTGGCCCCGAGCAGTTGAACGGTGTGGATGTGGATATGAATTCTATCTCAGATGTTGTACAAACTCTTTGTGCTATCGCCCCTTTTGCTACCGACCCAGTAGTTGTGCGTAATGTGGCGAATATGCGTATTAAAGAAACGGACCGTATTACGGCTCTTGAAACGGAATTACTTAAATTGGGTGTAAATGTTGAAACTTGGTCTGACGGTCTCACTGTTCACCCCGCCACAGAGATTCAACCAGCAGCTTTAGATACCTATGACGATCATCGAATGGCAATGAGCTTGGCTTTGGTGGGCTTGAAGGCGCCGGGCATCGTGATTAATGACCCCGCCTGTGTGAACAAAACGTTTCCGACCTATTTTGATGTACTGGATACGCTTCGTTAAGTGCGTTTTTGTTTCTGACTCTCAGATGTTCTTCAATTGATTTGTTTTGTCGAATTGCGGATCGCAGTCTCTGATGAGGGACGGACTTTTTACTTTTCACTTTTTACCTATTACTTTATATGAACGTTCTCCTCGTAGACGACGAAAAACAAATTCTCAATATTCTTGCTGAGACACTCGAAGCTGTGGGCATTCAGGCAGAGGTCTGCAACAGCGGTGATGCGGCGTTGGCTTATTTGAAAGATCACGCTGTTGAAGTGATGGTGTCTGACTTGAGAATGCCGGGTATGAATGGGTTAGAGTTGTTGCAACAAGCGCGCGCGTTAGATCCCGATTTACAAATGGTGATTTTGACGGGTTTTGGCGATCTGAAGAGTGCTGTTGAGGCGTTGCGCCTTGGGGCTTATGATTATTTGAACAAGCCCATCGATGCCGAACGTTTGGTTCAGACGCTTAAGATTGGTGCTGAGCAACGGCGGCTGACCATAGAGAACCGTATATTGATTGAAAACCTAACCGAAGCCAGTCGCCTCAAGACCGATTTTTTGCACGGGATGTCGCACGAAATTCGAACCCCATTGGGTCACATCACGGGTTTTTCCGAAATTTTGGAGCAAACAATTGAGGGCTTAAGCGATAAACACGAGCGTTATTTGCACAATATTCAAGGTGCTGCCAAGCGCTTGTTGGGTATGTTCGACGATATGTTGCAATATGCCGATATGAGTACCGAGGGCGATTTAAAACTGTCTCCGGTTTTGGTGTCCGATTTGATCCGTCAAATTCGCAGTACGTTAGCAGATACCATTCACCAACGGGGGCTTGACATTGTGGTTGAGTTGCCAGAGCCCGAACTAGTTGTGGCTGCCGATTTTACTATTTGTGAAAAAATGCTGGAAGTTGTGGTGCAAAATGCGGTGGATTTTTCGCCACCCAATACCAAGATCAAAATTGTGGCTGAAATATGTTCAGAACCCGGTGTGACAGAAGAAGAGCAAGCAAAGTTGCTGATTCCTTCATCACATTGGTTGCACATTTCTGTAAGTGATCAAGGCCCTGGCATTGCCCCAGAATCACACGAGCGCATTTTTAATTTGTTTGAACAAGGTGATGGTTCTCTTGCTCGCGAACACGAAGGTACTGGTTTGGGTTTGGCATTGGGCCAAAGCCTTGCACGACGTCACAACGGCTTGATTACGCTAAAAAGTGCGCCGGGTGAAGGCAGCACGTTTACACTCATTATTCCTGTTTCGATTTCTAAATCTTAAAACATCAGTCGCAAGTCAACGGGTCGGCAAGTCTCAGGTCAAAAGCCATTGGTCGCTTTTAACCTGAGACTTGCGACCAGAGACCTGTGACTCTTTTTTATCTTATGGCCGAACTCAAAAATGAATTTTCGTGGTCGCCGTCTCGGCACCGAATGTTTCAATCGTGTCAACGCCAGTATTATTACAACTATTACGGCAGTTGGGGCGGGTGGTACGGTTCGGCAGATGAGTTGACACGTCTGGTGTATCGCTTGAAGAAGATGAGTACGCTGCCGCAAATGG
>JABIFK010000365.1 GCA_018650745.1 Candidatus Latescibacterota bacterium
AATCCGGCCTACCCGTTTTTGCAGATTTACCCCAAGTCATCCCTTTGGTGCCATTGCAAAACAAAGATGTGGTGATCGCAGTTCGATATGCCAACGCAGATGCCAAAAATAAAACAACCCTTGGTTTGCCCACGTGGTGGGGGCTTGCATTGTCTACGTTTCAAGATGCGTATACGCAACGTGATGACCGTATTCGGCAATATTCTATGTTTCAAATGCTGGCTTGGGTGCCTATGGCTTTTGCCATGTTACATCTTCTTTTGTTCTTATTCTATCAGCGCGCTCGAAACAATCTCTATTATGCCATTCTCGCAGGGTGTACTTCAATTCTTATTTTCGCCCCTATGTATTTTCCGTTTAAACCAAACAACATTAACATACTGCTTTACCTAACTAAAATGGCGTTTCTGGGCGCCATATTGGCCAGCCTGAAATTTTATTATTATGAATTTTTCAATCGCATGCCTCGGTACTGGCCTTACATTTTTTGGCCAGGTATTGTATTGTGTCTGTTCAGCTGGAAAATACCACTACAAGCAATTTTCTTGATTTCATTCTTGGCATTTCCGGAATTAATACGAATCGTATTTAAGGCTGTTTGTCAGCACAAACCCGGTGCTTGGTTCATTGGTTTGGGTTTGATGGTCTTTTTAATAACCGGTGCCTATCAGGGATTGATAGAACTCAATCTCATCACTCGAAATGCCTATTATTTATATATCTACGGCATTTTAAGCTTGGTCATCTCCATGTCAGTGTATTTGGCCTACAACTTTGGTGCTGCGCGTAAACAGTTGGAACGTCAGGTTGTACAGATCCAAGAATTGTCTCAGGAGAACATAAAACAGTCTCAATATGCCAGAGAGCAGGAGCGTGTAAAGCGTGAGCGAGAAATTGAGCGAAAAGTATTAGAGGCTGAAAATAGACTGCATACAATGGAACTTGTAGAAGCGCAAAAGCGGCAACAGATATTGGATGATTTGGCGCGATCTAATAGAGACTTAAACCAATCACAAGCGCAACTGGTTCAGGCTGAAAAAATGGCATCATTGGGCAATTTGGTTGCAGGTATTGCCCATGAAATCAATACGCCGGTTGGTGCCATTAACAGTATGCACGATACGCTTGTTCGGGCAGTGGCAAAGTTGGAATCTGCGTTGGATGAAAAATTACCTAAAGATCATGCCGCCCAGCGGGTGGTATCGGCATCGTTTCAAGTGATCGGAGAGGCCAACCGGGTTATTGCCACGGGAACTGAACGGGTTCGTGACATTGTGAGAAGTTTGCGGAACTTTGCGCGATTGGATGAAGCAGATTGGAAACGCGTTGATTTGCATGAAGGCATTGAAAGTACGTTGGCATTGGTGCAGCACAATATTAAAAATCGAATTGAGTTGATAAAAGAATACGGACAGATTCCATTGGTGGAATGTTTTCCGGGGCGTTTGAATCAGGTTTTTCTAAATCTTTTGGTGAATGCGGCACAAGCCATTGATGACAAGGGAAAGATCACCATTTCGACGCGGCAAGAAAGTGATCGGGTTTTTGTAGATATAACAGATACAGGCAAAGGCATCTCTGCTGAAAATTTGGAGCGAATTTTTGAATCGGGGTTTACAACCAAAAAGGTGGGCGCCGTAGGTAAAAGTTCGATCTTGACGCCTCGGAGTGAATTGGATGCTTATTTTGAGCGATTGGATGTTTATTTTATGGCTCAGGGTGTTGATGTGCGATAACTAAGGAGGAGGCGGTATGAAGTATAGATGGCTATTATATGTTTTGCTTCTGCCAGTGATGGCCGTGTCTTGCGGCAAAGAGGAAGCGGTTCCCGAAGCGGTTATTCGCCCAGTGCGTTATGTGACGGTTTTTGCATCTGGAGGTACGCGTGCGCGTTTATTTACGGGGACTTCGCGGGCGGCTTTAGAGTCGAAATTGAGTTTTAAAGTAGGTGGAACAGTTTCTACTGTGGTCGTGAAGGTGGGCGACCGTGTTAAAGTTGGCCAGTTGATAGCTTCTTTAGCACCTAAGGACTATCAACTTCAAGTGCAAGATGCTGAAGCGTCGTTGGCGAGTGTTCAGGCACAAGCCCGGAATGCAGAGGCAAATTATAGCCGTGTGCGGGCATTGTATGAAAATCGCAATGCTTCACGGAATGATTTGGATGCTGCGCGAACAGGTTTTGAATCTGCGCGGGCATCGGTTGAATCTGTTAAAAAGAAGTTGGAGATTGCGCAATTGCAAAAAAGTTATACACGTTTGTTGTCTCCCGTGAATGGTTCGATTGCATCGATGCAAATTGATGAGAATGAAAACGTATCGCCTGGTCAACCCGTGGCCATGTTAACTTCTGGGTCGCAATTGGAGGTTGAAGTGGCTATTCCTGAAGCGTTAATTGCACAAATTCGGGAAGGAGATGCAGTTCAGGTCCGGTTTGATGCCTTGACGGGAAAAACCTTCTCTGGGTTGGTTACCGAGGTTGGGATCACCTCTGTGGGGATGGCGACGACTTTCCCTGTGGTTGTGCGTTTGACGGATACTGATTCTGATTGTCGGCCGGGAATGGCAGCTGAAGTTGTATTTGAATTTGGTGGTGCGGATAAGCGTGAACGTATTCTTGTTCCGGCTGTGGCAGTTGGAGAAGACCGAATGGGTCGATTTGTTTTTGTGGTTGAACCTCAATCGGATGGGTTGGGTGTGACCAAGCGCAAAACGATTTCAGTTGGCGAACTTACTGAAGATGGACTGGAAGTCTTTGAAGGTTTGGACGATGGGGAATTTGTTGTTACTGCTGGTGTGAGTCGTATAGAAGACGGACAAACTGTCAGACTGCCTGCTGCAAAATAAGCGTTGTGTGATATTTCATAGTTTATGATAGGGTTTTTATATGGGGTTGACCAAGCAGGCCATAGAAAAAAATCGGATTACGTTGGTTGCGCTCCTGGTCATTGTGATGGCTGGATTCAGTGCGTATGACAGCATGCCACAAAATGAAGACCCTGGCTTTATTATTCGTACCGCACAAATACTCACATTTTTCCCTGGTGCGAGCCCCGAGCGTGTTGAGTTGCTCGTGACCGATAAACTTGAGAAGGCTATCCAAGAGATCCCTGAGTTGGACTTTGTGAACAGCGTTTCACGAACGGGTGTTTCTGAGGTTTATGTCAATATTATAGAGCGTGAAAAAATAATGCGGCCCATTTGGGACAATGTGCGGCGAAAAGTAGAACGCGCCTCACGCGAGTTGCCCGAAGGTATTGTGGGGCCCATTGTCAATGATGAATTTGGCGATGTATTTGGAACGGTTTTGACTTTGACCGGAGAAGGATACACGTATGCTGAGCTTAAGGATGTGGCCGATCAGGTACGCAATGAATTGTTGCGTATTAGAGAAGTTGCCAAGGTAGATATCCATGGGGTACAAGAAGAGCGCATTTTTGTGGAGTACAACAATGCACGTTTGGCAGAATTGGGATTGTCTACTATACAGCTGAAAAACCTGTTGGCTGCGCAAAACATCTTGTTGCCCGGTGGCAGTGTGAGCACTGGAGATGAACGCATTGGTTTGGAACCCACGGGCAATTTTGAGTCTGTAGAAGATTTGAGACGTGCATTGATATCGTTACCTGGTCGGTCTGAAATGGTGTATCTGGAAGATATTGCAGAGGTGACGCGTGGTTATATTGATCCGGCCCGATCTAAAGTGCGCGCCTCAAATGTAGATGCTTTGGCATTGGGCATTTCTTTGCGTGAAGGTGGCAATCTCATTGATTTGGGAAATGCAGTCAAAGAAACATTGGCTCGTTTGCAAGAAAGATATCCTATTGGTCTTGAGTTTGACGTGATCGCTTTTCAGCCTCGTATTGTCGAAGAGAAGGTCGATGCATTTGTTTCAAATTTATTTCAGGCAGTTGCGATCGTTATTGTGGTGATGCTGGTCAGTTTGGGTTTTCGAACGGGCATGGTTGTTTCGTCATTGATTCCTATGACCATGGTGATGAGCATTTGGATGATGTCTTTGTTTCACATTGGTTTGGATCAGATGTCTTTGTCAGCACTTATCATTGCCTTGGGTTTGTTGGTGGACAATGCCATTGTGATGTCAGAATCTATTTTGGTGCGCATGGGTAAGGGGGAAGATGCAACATCTGCTGCTGTTGCATCGGCTGATGAATTGCGTATACCCTTGCTGATTGCATCCTTGACGACGGCAGCTGCTTTTTTGCCTATTTATTTGGCAGAGTCCACCGTTGGTGAATATACTGCCCCTCTTTTTGAAGTGGTCAGTATTGCGTTGTTGTGTTCTTGGGCTTTGTCCATGACAATGGTGCCTATGTTGAGTGTTCAGTTTATGAAAGTGAAAAAAAAAGGCACTCAAGATAATATGGATTCCAAGTGGTATGTTGGGTATCGCTCGCTTTTGCTTTCGGCCCTAAGACGTCCAATACTTTCACTTGCAGTCACGTTCGGTATTTTTATGTGTGCCATGTATGCCTTTGATTGGGTGCCGAAAATATTTTTCCCGGCAAAAGATGAACCGACTTTGACCGCGGAGTTTAAACTGCCGATAGGTTCTCCTATTGAGCGCACTGAAGCGATTGCACGTGAAGTGGATGAATTTATC
>JABIFK010000691.1 GCA_018650745.1 Candidatus Latescibacterota bacterium
AACGGTTGCAGGACGCAAACCTCGGCAATGGATCGTATTTGATTTGGGCCTTCGTCTGCAGCTCAATGATTCCGTACAATGGGGCGTTGTCGCGTGGAATACCAGTGGGGTACGCACGGGCATTTTAGGCCAAGGAGGGGCACTCGGGTTGGCCACACACTTGGGCGAAGACGCCGATTTATTTGCATCCATTCAAAAAGAAGCGGGTATGCCCACAGGATTTGGAGTGGGCATACAACACAATATGGTTTCTGTGCTCATGTTGCGCGTGGGTGTAGGATCACAACCTGAGCGTTTTTCTGTTGGATTTGGGTTACAGCACAAATGGCTCAAAGTAGATTATGCAGGGATATGGCACACCGTATTGGGTATGTCACACCGTTTATCTTTACACATTGAAAAGTGAATAGGAACTTAAGGGCAAAAAATCTTGCGAAGCAAAAGAGAAACAGATATTTATTTATCGTTATTATTTTGCGAACTATTCGGGGCATTCATGCTCCAACTATATGATTTTTCAAGAGATTTCGCCTTGACAGCAAGATAATCTTCGCATATTTTTTCTGTCCGAACATATTTTTCTTTTCATTATTTAGGTGCTTATGGATTGGGTTAAGAAAATTTTGCGTGAAATGGTGCTTTTTGGTGCCTGCGCTGTTTTCACCGGCATTGTCGGGCTTATTGTTATAGACCAAATTGTTATGCCCAAATTTGTGCGACAAGGTATGCAAGTGACCGTACCAGATTTGGTCGGCCTAACGCCAGCACAAGCACGTGCTCGATTATCGAGCAAAGCCCTAAATATGAAACAACGAGAACCACGTTGGGATGCATCCGTCCCCGAAGGCCACATTGTATCACAAAGTCCGGCAGCAAATGCCAAGGTGAAACCCAATCGTACGGTCTATATTGTGCCGAGTTTGGGCGGGCGGCTTTTTGCCGTGCCCGACGTAACAGGCCGCACATTGCGCCAAGCAAAACTATGGCTTGAGCAAGCCGATTTAGCAATAAATACGATCGAACAAGTATCGTCTACACGCGTGAAAGACGGATTGGTCATTCGACAATCCATCGCAGCAGGCAAAGAAGTAGATTCTGGAACCACCATCGATTTGCTTGTCAGCACAGGTCCACCACGCGAAGTAATAGAAGTGCCCAACGTGGTCGAAATGAAAGTGACAGAAGCACGTCGCATCTTAACGTCTGTGGGATTGAGCACAGATAATATGCGATACGAGTTTAGCACATCCTATGAACCCAACGTGGTCATTCGGCAAGAACCCAAAACCGGGTCATCGATCAAACGCGGCTCCAATGTGATTTTGATTGTGAGTAAGTTATAAAGTAAAGCTGTCACAAGTCGGCAAGTCACAGGTCAAAGCTGTTTATGTGTTTTTAGACTTGTGACCAGACCTACCAGTGACTGACTTCCAGAAACGAGCAGAAAATGCCCAAAATCGCCCCCTCTTTTTTATCCGCAGACTTTAGCCAATTAGAGCACCAAATTCGTGAAGTCGAAAAATCGGGTGCCGAATACATCCACTTAGACGTCATGGATGGGCATTTTGTACCCAACATATCTTTTGGCCCGTTGGTGGTCGATGCCGTGCGTAAAAAGACCGATTTGGTATTGGATGTACACCTGATGATCTCGTATCCAAGCCAATATGTACAAGCTTTTGCAGATGCCGGTGCTGATATTTTGACCGTTCACGTAGAAATCGAGGAAAACGTGCCCAGTTTGCTGGGCCAAATTCAAGATGCCGGCATGAAACCCGGTGCAACACTGAAACCAGGCACGGCCATCGAAACCCTATTCCCATTATTACCCCAACTTCATTTGGCCTTGATTATGTCCGTAGAACCTGGTTTTGGAGGGCAATCGTTCATGCCCGAATCTTTGGTCCGTGCACAAGCCTTAAAGGCCGAAATTAACCGCTTGGGTGTGCATACAGAAATTGAAATTGATGGCGGAATAGACGTCGAAAATGCCCGCGAAGCTGTTCAAGCAGGTGTCGATGTGCTCGTAGCAGGGTCGGCTGCTTTTCGAGGCGGTAACATCATAGAAAATGTGGCAGCCATTCGTCAGGCTGGGCTGGGGTAGTATGTTGCATCAACAGATGCGTGTAACTCGTTGAAACACATGTGGTTCTTCTCTTTTAAAATACTTGCGTGAATTTGACAGAACACATATATTATGCGTTCTGTCTCCGGTTTTTACCTTTTGTGGCACAAGGACTTTGCCATGTTTGAGCTGTTAACCGAACGCCTTGAAGGCGCATTTAAAAAGCTTCGCGGACACGGGCGCTTGTCTGAGTCAAATATTGACGAGGCCATGCGAGAGGTGCGTCGTGCCCTCTTAGAAGCCGATGTCAACTACAAGGTTGCTCGGTCTTTTATCGCCAAGGTAAAAGAAGAAGCAATAGGCCAAGAAGTACTCAAAACGGTTTCACCCAGCCAACAAGTGGTGAAGGTTGTTCATGACCAACTCGTTGGCCTCATGGGCAATCAGAGTGCTGGCTTAACCCTTTCAGAAACACCACCTTCAGTTGTCATGATGGTGGGTTTGCAAGGCGCTGGTAAAACAACAACGTCGGGCAAATTGGGTTTGTTGCTCAAATCACAAGGCAAAAATCCATTGTTGGTCGCCGCCGATGTGTATCGGCCAGCAGCTGTTGATCAGCTTCGTATTTTGGGTGAACAAGTTGGCGTGCCCGTTTATCACGCCCCAGAAGGCACCGATCCCGTAGACATCTGCAAACAAGCAATGGATCGGGCCACCGAGAATCACCACGATGTGGTCATTCTCGATACCGCTGGACGCTTGCACGTAGATGATGAGCGAATGGATGAAGTCTTTAACATTCGCGAGGCTGTAACCCCTTCAGATATCTTATTTGTTTGCGATGCAATGACTGGCCAAGATGCCGTAGCTGCCGCATCTGCCTTCTATGAAAAATTGAATTTTACAGGTGTTGTGCTCACCCGCATGGACAGCGATACGCGAGGTGGCGCGGCACTCTCGATTCGCGAAGTAACTGGGGTGCCTATTAAGTTTATTGGCACCAGCGAAAAACCCGAAGGTCTCGAAATTTTTCACCCAGACCGGATGGCGTCTCGCATTTTGGGCATGGGCGATGTACTGACACTCGTAGAACGCGCCCAATCCACAATTGATGAAGATCAAGCCAAAAAGATTGAGCAAAAGCTTCGCACAGCATCCTTTACGTTTGACGATTTTTTAGAACAAATGGCCCAAATTCGCAAAATGGGGCCATTGGATCAATTGATGAAAATGATCCCGGGTGTGAGCAAGGCGATGCCCGATATGCAAGTGGATGAAGGTGCGTTTTCGCATATTGAAGCCATTATTTTTTCAATGACCAAAGATGAACGCGCCAAGCCGCATATCATCAATGGCAGCAGACGCAAACGCATTGCCAAAGGCAGTGGGCAAAACATCCAAGAAGTTAATAAGCTGATCAAGCAATTCAACATGATGCAGAAAATGATGAAACGTATGTCTCGAATGGAAAAATCGGGGCGTATGGCTATGCCAATGTTACAGTAAAATAATCGTTGTATTACCCGTTTAAACCAGAAGTTCAAAGTCAAGGAGTAACGTTTTGGTTCGACTTCGTTTGTTGCGTAAAGGGTCTAAAAAGTCACCTTTTTATCGTGTAGTGGCAGCTAACTCATCTTCGCCACGTGACGGTCGTTTTATCGAAATTTTGGGGCATTACAATCCAACAAAGAACCCTGAAATTATCGAACTCAAAGAAGACCGTGTACAATATTGGTTGGGCGTAGGTGCACAGCCCTCTGATACCGTGCGTAGCTTGTTTCGTAAAGAGGGCATTCTCAAGCAGATTCATGAAGCAGCACGTGGTGATGCTCCTGAAGCACCTGCGGAAGAAGCCTCTGAGGCGTAATTTTGGCTGACGACAATTTGGATTATATTGCCATTGGTCGGGTGTCAAAACCTCGGGGTATTCGCGGTGAGGCGTTTTTGGTGCCTCTAACGGATTTTCCCGAACGATTTAAGGGGCTGCGCATGATACGTGCAGAATCCCCTGATGGCTCTCATACCGATCTCGACATTGATTACGTGCGACAATATGGCAACCGAATGGGCATCAAGCTTCGAGGTGTCGATACGCCCGAAACAGTAAGCCAGTTTCGCAATTATGTGCTCCAAGTGCCACGCGACGATGTCCATCCTTTACCTGACGATACATTTTATGTATTTGAAGTGATTGGCATGCCCGTAGAAACAACGTCCGGCGATTTGATTGGCAAGGTCGTAGACATATTATCGATCCCAGCCAATGATGTCTATGTGGTGGATCGCAATGGTGAAGAATTGCTTTTGCCAGCAGCCCGAGACGTGTTGACCATTGATCGCGACGCAGGTAAGATTGTGGTGCAAGAAATAGACGGCCTGTTATAGTTTGCCACCATTTTGAACGCGTGAGTTGAAGAGTACCCAATGCGCATAGATGTGATCTCGATCTTTCCAAAGCAGATTCAAGATGCGCTCAGTTACAGCATTCCAAAGCGCGCGATGGAAGATGGTTTGGTGTCGGTTCACGCACACAATTTGCGTGACTACACAACCGACAAGCATCAAACCGTAGATGATACACCCTATGGCGGTGGCGCTGGGATGATCTTTAAACCAGAACCTTTGGCCCGCGCCATAGAAGATGTGCCCTCAGGCGGTCGCATTATTTTTCTAACCCCCGAAGGGCGCAGACTCGATCAATCGCTGGTAAACGAACTGTCCATTGAAGACCATTTGGTCATGTTGTGTGGGCATTATCGAGGTATTGACGAACGAATTCGCGAGCGGTATGTGACCGATGAGATTTCTGTTGGTGATTATGTATTAAGTGGCGGTGAGCTACCCGCCCTTGTTTTAATAGACGCAGTTATTCGGTTGTTGCCAGGCGCTATTGGTGATGCGGAGTCTGCACTTGAAGATTCTTTTCAAGAAGGTTTACTTGATTGCGCGTGGTATACGCGCCCCCGCTCTTTTGAAGGTTTGGATGTTCCCGATGTGTTGTTGAGCGGTGATCATAAAAAAGTGGCCAATTGGCGACGAGAAAGTGCATTAGAACGCACCCGCCAAAGCCGCCCAGATTTATTAGACGATAAATAGCAGCTTGAAACGTTTTTCATGCTTGCATGCTTAAAGTTTGCAATCGGCATATCTCATAGGCTCAGCCTTAACGCAAGTCATTTTGCATTTTTTATAGGAGTACTCAAATCATGGACGCCATTCTTGATTCTATTGGTGCCAATCAACTACGCGATGTGCCCGAATTTGGGGCCGGTGATACCGTGCGTGTACACGTGCGCGTAGTCGAAGGTGAAAAAGAACGTATTCAGATTTTTGAAGGCGTGATTCTTAAGCGCAAAGGTGCTGGCGTTCACGCAACATTTACTGTGCGCAAAATTAGCAGTGGTGGTATCGGTGTTGAGCGTGTTTTCCCTCTGCACACCCCACGTATTTCAGAAATTGAAGTATTGCGACGCGGTAAAGTACGTCGTTCCAAAATCTATTATATGCGTGGCTTGCGTGGTCGTGCCGCACGTATTGCAGAACGTCGAGACAATTAAAGTTTATGCCACCGCGCAAAGACACACGTCGTTCACGACAACGACGCACACCCGAACAGGAATCCCGCGAACTGCCCTATTCTGCGCGCAATATTCGCTTTTTTGCAATTGGGATTGTGTTCATTTTGGCGGGTTACTTTTTCACCTCGCGCCCACCCGTTGACGGTTTTATGTCTTTGACATTGGCGCCTATTTTGTTAGGTTTAGGATACTGCGTGTTTATTCCTATCGCTTTGTTGGTGGGAGATAAAAAAGACACAACACAAAACGAAGAACCTGCCACAGAATAAAATTGAGATACGGGCGATTAACTCAGTTGGTTAGAGTGCCTGCCTTACAAGCAGGATGTCACTGGTTCGAATCCGGTATCGCCCACCATATAAAACAACAGGTTACGCGGTAGAGGCTCACTGCAAGGGGCAGACTGCCTTTTTTGAGGAGGAGTATCGGGTTCGGCGCAAGGATGGTTCGTATTTCTGGATACTCGACCGTGGCAAGGTCATTGTGGACGCGGACGGACGGCCCGTCCGTATGGCCGGATCAGAGATCGACATCACCGATCGCAGACGAATGGAAGAGGATCTGAGAAAAACGCACAATCTGGAGTCTCTTGGCACACTCGCCGGTGGAATCGCACACGATTTCAACAATGCTCTCACCGGCATTATTGGTAACCTCGCACTGCTGATGCAACGCCTGGAAGAGAAGACTGAAGATCACGAAATCGTGCTGGAGGCCAAGACTGCTGCGGATATGACAAAAGGTTTGACGGCGCAATTGATGACATTTGCCACCGGAGGTAAGCCGATCAAAGAGACGACATCGATAGAACATCTGGTTCTGGAAACGACGGCGCTCTCCTCGCGTGGCTCCTCTCTCAAGCCTGAATTTCATATTGCAGAAGACCTGTATGGGGTGGATATCGACACCGGACAGATTGGCCAGGTTGTCCAGAACCTGGTGATCAATGCAAAGCAGGCCATGCCAGACGGCGGCAAACTCAAAGTATCTGCCCGTAACGTTGAGTTATCAGGCCAGGATACACTGCCTTTGCCCCCGGGATCGTATGTGAAGGTCACTGTGGAGCATCTCGAAGCTCCCGTAAGCGGCCTCATTCGAATCTATCAGCGACCTTTTAGCCCTTACAGCAAGAACAATCCGGATGCTCATGAAGCCCTCTCGATGGAGGATTATGTGATGGCACGTTACTGGGATGATGGTACAATTATTATCCTTGAATCTGGCGGAGGGCAGGATGGAAAGTGATAAGGGTGATCACGGTGCGTTGTTCAAACGAAGCGCACCCATTTCTGAAGCCTTCATTCTGGTGGTTGTGGGGGCGCTGCTCCTTTTGGGCCTGTCCGTGAGTGTCCTGATCGCCGCGCGCGTTGTCGCAGTAGTAGACAATACTCAGGTCGAAGCCGAATCTCAGAAGATGGAAGCAATGGTCAATGCGATCGATAGGTTTCTGAACCAGCAGACCATTCTGCTGCAAGATCACGCAAGATTTCCCATCATTACCCAGAGCGTGATGCAGCCCGAACAGATGATTGGTCAGGTTCGTGATTTTATGGTCGGCTTGTCTTTCCTGGGGAAGCAGTATCAATTGGCTCTGCTGTCCTTTGATGGCGAGACCATCAATGCTACGCGGGAAGTTCCTCAGTTCGATTATGTCGATATGCCGTGGGTAAACGAGATACTGGAAAATAAGGTGACAGAATACCGGAGTGTCAACCAATTGGACGGTCATTTCTATTGGCGGATTGCCGTACCGGTCATTTACAACCATCTGGCAGAAGGCATTCTGGTTATGGAAATTCCGGCTGTTGAAATACAGACTATTCTCCCCAGTTTTCTGAATCCGAAAAACTCGGGATTCGAGATTCTGATTGATGGGCAAAAAATAATTGCATTTGGGTTGCCCGCAGAGAGCTCGACCAGGTCGTATGTGAAGAACCAAATGGGACTCACAATGCATTATCGCGTGGACCGAAGCGCGGTTGTTCGTGCGAGAAATCGGTTGCAGGTTGAGATCGCGATTGTGGTGGTTGTGGTGATGGTACCGGTCCTGTTTGTGGTTCTCCTGTTTGGCAAGCGATTCCTGGTTCTGCCTCTTCAACTCCTTTCGGACAGTGCATCAAGATTGGCAGAGGGGAAGGAGGCCGGATTCATTTTGCCCAACCAGCGTATTCGTGAACTTGCAAGATTGGCGAAAGGATTCAACCATATGGCGTTGGAGGTCCGTAGACGAGAGAGTGCTTTGCTGAATAATCACGCAGAATTGGAAAAAACACATGCAGAATTGAAGCAAGCTCAGGTCCAACTCCTGCAGTCTGAGAAAATGGCCTCCATTGGTCAACTGGCGGCAGGTGTGGCACACGAAATCAACAACCCGCTGGGATTTGTCAAAAGCAGCCTTGGCCGGTTGCGAGAATACACACAGGACTTGACAACCCTCGTTGAAAATTATGGAGGCATCTGTCGCCACATTGATGAATCGGATATGAGAGCTGCCTGTGATGCCCTGCAGCAGTTACGCGAATTCGAATCCAAGATTGATGCCTCGTTCAAAATGGAAGATATGCCTGTTCTTGTGGATGATGCGGCGAGGGGGGTCGAACGTGTAGCCAAAATTGTACAGGATTTGCGTGAGTTCAGCCACGTTGACAAGCCAAATGAGCAGATTTTCAACTTGAACTCATGCCTGAAGACCACGCTCACTATCGTATGGCACGAGTTAAAATACAAAGCTTCAGTAAAGACAGACTATGGACCCATACCCGACATTACGGGCCATCCTATGCAACTCAATCAGGTTTTTGTCAACTTGCTGGTCAACGCAGCCCAGGCAATTGAGGATTTTGGAGAAATTTCGGTGTGCACTTTTGAAGATGATAAAGGGCACGTGTGCGTTGCGATTTCCGATACGGGATGCGGTATGTCTGAGGATGTGCAGAAGAGGATTTTTGAACCCTTCTTTACGACCAAAGAAGTGGGGCAAGGAATGGGGCTGGGACTCAGTATGTGCTACAATATCGTGAAACGGCACCAAGGAGAAATTCAGGTTGATAGTCAGGAAGGCAAAGGCTCGACTATTGTCGTGAGCCTTCCAAAGGATCCGTCTTGATCAGGCTGTTACGGTATTGAAAGGAATCGATATGGATAAAGAATGTGCCATTCTTTTTGTAGACGACGAGGAAATCGCTTTACGAGCCGTTGCACGGTTGTTTCGTGAAGAACCCTACCAGATTATTTTGGCCGGATCGGGCAAGGAGGCACTGGAACTGATTGAGGAAGGGGCGCGACCGGCTGTGGTGGTTTCCGACCAGATGATGCCGGAAATGACGGGCCTTGAGTTGTTTAAAGTTCTCAGTCGTCGGTTGCCTGACTGCCCCAGGGTCTTGCTCACGGCATTTGCCGATGTTGCTATTGCCATTGAGGCCATCAATCAGGGCGGCATTTTCCGCTATCTTCGTAAGCCCTGGGATGATGATGAACTCAAACATACCGTTCGCATGGCGGTTGTCCATCGAGACCTCATTCTAAAGAACCATGCGCTGAGTGCGAGATTGGTGCAGAAGAACGCCCTCCTAGAGGAATTGAACAGCGGTTTGGAGGCGCGTGTAGAGGAAAGAACGCGCGAACTCCAGCAAGCCTATAAGGAAAATTTGAAGTTAACGGAGCAGCTACAGAGACAGGTCACTCAGCTTGAGGGGCGCGACCAACTTCAGAAACACATCCTGACTATTCACCCTCTCGACGAAACACTCCAGGTTGTTTTGAGGACCATCACGCAATACAACGCCCTTGATGCTGCGATCTTCTATTTGGTCCAGGGGGCAAAGGTGTCGCCAAAAGCGGTTGCCGGAATTGGCCTGAGCGAACCAGGCCAATTTGCGCAAAAAAGCGAGTTGATATCGCTGGATAGCAGAATTGGAAAGATATCGGCGATTGGCCAAGCCATGGATGAAAAGGTTCCCGTCCAATCGGGTAG
>JABIFK010000240.1 GCA_018650745.1 Candidatus Latescibacterota bacterium
ACCTTCTGTGTCGCACAAAATCCCTTACCCGCCGGTCGCCGCGCCCCGTCACCCACAGAGGACACAAGCTATCTTCACGAGCGAGCCCAAGTGGGTTCAGGTTATTACACTTATATCGCCCCTCCCAAACTATAAACGCAAGGGAAACACCTACTCACCCCAAATCTCATCATCAGAGGCGATCAACTGCGCGACGACCTCATCGACTCAATATACACGCCTCGCATCAACCAAGAGAAACCCCATTATTCTTACCAATAAAAATGGCGAGACACATAATGTGTCTCGCCATTTTACTCATCTGCAAAAAATCATCTCTTAATCGAATGTACCAATTCCAAATGCCGGCGAGCATTGACATCTTCCGGATCAATTTTCACAGCCTGACCAAAGGCCTTTTCTGCGGCATCATAACGCTTCAAGTTCATCTGCGCAACACCCAGCATCGTGTACATACCAGCGCCATTAGGTTTCAAGGCCAGCCCCTTTTGATAAACCTCTGCTGCCGCTTCATAACTTTCCAAATACATATACACGGTACCCAAACTTTGATAAACATCAACCTGACGAAAGCCAAATGCGATCGCACGTTTAAAATGATCACGTGCACTTCCATAATCTTTTAAAGCTGCTTGCGCCAAACCCAAATAATATAGCCCCTTCACATCCTTATACTGCAAACCAACCACGCGTTTGAAACAGATCATGGCATCTTCATACTGTTCCAAATCATACAACAAACGCCCCAATTCAAACTGATGGTCTGGGTGCATATTATGAACGAATGCTGCATCTCGAAAAACCTCAATCGCTCGACTTGTATCCTTTAACCGCAAATACAGATGCCCTAAACTCACACTGGCAACATAAAAATCGGGATTTTGATTCACAGCTTGTTTCAACCATGGCAATGCTTTTCCATATTCTTTTCGCCCAATAAAATAAGTGCCCAAATTATTAGCTACTGACCCACCAAATGTGACTTTATCGGGAATATGATCAAATGTCACCAATGCATCATCATACCGATTTAAGCCCAACAACACATTGCCCATTTTATGCAACACACCCGAACTATCAATGCCAACACGTCTAAAACCACCCGCAAGCCGTTCCAGTGTTCTTTCATAGGCAACAAGTGCCACATCCAAATCTCCTTCGGCACGAAGTGCATCGCCTAATAAATCATAGGCCAACGGTGCTGAGTCAAAAAAAGGATCGGCAATTTTGCCCACATCAGGCCGAATCACATATAACAAAGGTACCCCCTGCACATCAATTGTATGCACCACCTCACCCGGCACAGCCTTGTGTGCATCAAACCAGGCATTGCCCAAGTAAAAATGAGCATGATGCAATTTTTCACGCGTAAAGCCAAACCGTGTACTATCAATCATATAAACAACGTTCTTATACAAACTCCCAACAACAGGTTTTGAGGCATTTGTTTCTGGCGCAACATTTTCTTCAAGCCACTGCACACCTTGTTTATAAGTATGATTCCAATAATCGGTATCATACAACGTTGCAGCCTCTGCCAAACCGCCACCAAAAAGGCGATTAAAATACATATACTGATTGGGATGCATTGTCACCATATCAAACAGCACCGACAACATGGCCCCTCCCACAACGACCCCAGTGATACGCAAAACCCAAACCTGCCTCAAAATACGAATTCCTTCAGACACACTCAAAGCACTCACAATCACCAATGGCGGCACCACAAATGTGAGATGTCGAATACCATTTAACAACGGCGTGTGAGAAACCACCCCAAACACAATGGGAAAAAGACCTGCAAAAACCAACAAACCAATTTGTAATGTCCGACCTGCTTGTATCCAATCAGATGTTTTGTTTACGACCAAACACACCAATCCCACAACCAACCCCACCATCACAAACTCGGGCACAGTCATCAACAACCACTTAGGGATATAATACCACGGCAACATATTGCTGGCGATATATTGCCCTTCAAAAAAATTATAATGCACTTCAGGAAATTTAGAAAAGGCAGTCAAACTGTCCCATACGCCTGTAACAGGATGTAAATGCAAATAAGGAAAAAAGGGAAACACGGTGACATAGGTAACCACACCCACACCCAAAATACGCAAAATTTGTCGCCGCCAATCGCGAGCAATATTCACATCGTCAAAGCGCCACACTTGTAGGTATCGCAATCCAAAAAACAAACCCAAATAACACACCAACAAAGCAGCACTTGATCGAATACCAAACGTAAGCCCCAACACCACACCCAACTTCCAGAGCAAATCACGCGACAAATGCGGCAATGCCCCCACACTTCGAACCAAATAATACAACGACCACAAATAACCCACCGCAAAAGGAATATCCTTTGTATTGTTAAAAACATGGCCGTAATAACGCGGCGTCAAAATCAAAAACAAAGCCGCCAAAAACCCCGCCCGAGGCCCCCCGATCAAAGCCCCAATTTTATACGCACCCAACACGCCCAACACACCCAACAAGGCACACATCAAATGGCGTAATTCATACACATCCATCGGCACAACATGTTTCAACACATAAATCACCGTATCAAAAAAACCACCGTATAACCACAGATTTGACGCAGTAAACACCGTGTGATCCCGAAACAAACTGCCGTACCATTGTGCAATATGCTCACCATAAGTCACATGCAAAGGCTCATCGGTCGTAATGCCATATTCAGAAAACGTCAGGAGCACAATAATCCCATAAAAAGCGATCACCCCATAAAACACACGCTGCCAAATACCTGTTTCAAAATCCTTCATTTATGCACTCCACAAAACGAAACCATCCAAATTCTTCACGCAAAGACGCACCCAAATAATCTCTGCCCAAACGTGCAATTTATTGTAAATTAAGCAAACGCTCAACAATGTAAACTCAAAACTGTTCATTGTTCAGGACCCCTATGGCAGAAACACCACACACCAAATCGAACAATCTGGAAAAGAAACCTACGGTTTCTCTCATCATCCCAACCTACCAAGCAGAGTCCTTCATCGTTCAAAGCCTTGAAAGGCTTATCGCATACGCCCAATCCACACCCCATATTCAAGAAATTCTACTCATAGATGACGGCAGCAAAGATCAAACGCCAGAAACCATCACGCAATACCTTGTAAAACATCCCAATTCGTGCATTAAATTCACGGCACTCAAACAAAATGTAGGCAAAGGCACCGCCATCAAAAGCGGCATGCAAATCGCATCGGGAGATCATATCATCTTTACAGACTGCGATCTCCCATATGCCTTTTCTGACATCGATGAACTCATCCACACCCTTCAAGATAAACAAACAGACGTTGCCATTGGCAGTCGCATGCACCCCAACAGTGTGTATCACATTCGCTCACACAACCTCTCTTACATTTATATTCGTCACACCAGTGGCCGTCTGTTCAATTATCTCATCAACTTCTTCACACGTCTGGGCATGGCCGACACACAAGCGGGTTTAAAAGGTTTTACCCAACAAGCGGCCAAATTGTGCTTTAGCAAAATGACCGTCTCGGGGTTTGCCTTTGACATTGATCTGCTCGTATGCGCCCAAAAAAACAACCTGTGCATCAAAACAATTCCGCTCAACTTTAATTACGATTCCGAAATGAGTACCGTCAACTTTCTCAAACACGCCATCCTCATGACAGCAAGTATGCTCCGTATTGTCTCTAAAAAAATAACAGGATACTATACCCGCTCTTAATGCCCATGCAAAACAACACAGCCCAACCCAAAATCGCGGTAGATGACTACGGCCTACACCCTCAAATTGACAAAGCCATTCGTACGCTTGTAAAACAGGGCATCGTACAAAAAGTCAGCGTTATGGCCAACGCAGATTACCAAGCCGATCCCTTACCCGACCATATTGAAACAGGTCTACACGTAGACCTCACCACACCCCGATGTTTTGGTGGAAAGCCATTTGCATCGAGCCCTTTTCAACTTTTGCGATCACCTCACCTCTCTGTTACAGCATTGGAAAACCGAATCGAAAGCCAATACAACCATCTCATATCACTCGGTTTCAAAATTACACACATCGACACACATCAACACATTCACCTCTTATCCCCCATTTTGCAAGCTATCTTAAACTTTGCAAGCACACACAACATCCCAAACATACGTTGTCTCAAATTACAAACTCGCCATCATCCTTTTTATATACGATCTCTTCTCCAATGTGGCTTTTTCAAACAAGCAATCAAGCTACAAGCCCTCTATGCTGGAGGATACACAATCAAATCCAAACTAACCCATTTGAAACCTCCCCCAAATCTCATACTCATGCCTTTAGCACAAGGTGGCAACTATCCAAAACTCTTCAACAAATTTGTCCACCGCTTTCAAAACCAAAACGCCGAACTCGTCGCCCATCCAGGCCATCTTGTAGACATACCCAATGAACCCTACATCAAGGGACGAGAAATCGAATACCAAGCCCTCTTAGAACTTGCAACAAAGCCGTAATTGAATTTGCTAAACCAGATGCATTGTGCCGTTGTTTTTCACTTTTTAATTTTACCTTTTTACTTTTACCTTTATTATTATGTGGGACACCCTCTACCAACATCTCCGACCTTATTTTCAATCACCCGACCAAATCTTAGAACATGTTGAAAGTGGCTTTTCCATTCTCGACATCGGCTGTGGATATGGCGAACTGTGTGCGTCTATTTCAGCACAAAAAAGCCCTTCTAAAATTATTGGCATTGATCACGACGCCCACAAAATTCAAACGGCCCAAATACGCTACAAGAACATCCCCAACATCCAATTTGAAATTGCCAACTTAGAAATACTCACAAATATTGAGCAACACACCGTGCTTATCATCGATGTTCTACACTATTTGAGTAAACAAGACCAAATAGACCTACTCAGCAAAATTTCTGCTTCAGACCACGTTCACAAAATTATTGCCAGAGACATCATCAAAGCCTATCATCCAGCATATTATCTCAATCACTTCCACGAATTTGTGATGACCCGAACTGGACGCACCAAAGTTTCACAAACCCAATTTGCATTTTCCACAAAAACACAATGGCATCAAATTGCTGCAAGCATCAACATGAACATCACCATTGAAAAGTCTGGCTTACCTTTTTACAATGACCACCTCATCATATTTACCAAACCTTAAGGGCAAATCATGAGCGCACTTTCCGCTGAACAAATCCATGCCTTCCAAAAAGATGGCTATCTCAAAATTGGCAAACTGCTCGAAGACGACCACATCGCCACCTTGCAAAAAGAATATGATCGGGAATTTGCACTGGCACGCGAAAACAATCGCTTTCGCAACTTGGCCATCAGCAACACAGACGAACTAAGTGAAAAAAACAATGCGCCCACACAAATGCTCCAAATCATGCAAGTGTGTGAACGCAATATGCACTTTCGCCAATTGATCTATCACGAGCCCATTCTCGACATAGCCCAAAGCCTCTTGGGTCCCAATCTCCAACTCTTTCACGATCAAGCGCTGTTCAAACCCGCGCACAATGGCGACGCCGTCTTTTGGCACCAAGACAATGCCTACTGGCAATGCCTGCCAGCCAACCTCGTCTCCTGCTGGCTCACCCTCGATGATGTCGATGTCTCCAATGGGGCCATGCATGTCATACCCGGCTCACACCTGCAAGCCCACGATCACAAAAAATCCGAACAAACCGATGCCCTACTCGATCACGGGGATGGCGTAGATACCTCCCAAGCTAAAATCATCGATCTGCCCGCTGGCGGTGTGATGTTCCACCATTGCCAAACGCTGCATTTCACACCTCCAAATAAAACAGACCGCCAACGCCGTGCTTTTGCCATTCACTTTATGACACCCGGCACCAAAGCTGGACGCACAGATGAATACCTCAAAGTGTCATTCGATCGCCCCATGTTACGGATGCACATTTAAGAGACAAAATAGCGAATCAACGAATCGGCGAATAGACGCCCCCTACCCTTCAAAATCGTTTTAAGCTTCCATTTGTTGATGACTTGCTAAGCTCATTGTAGCCTTTGACTGTGCACTGATTCGCCTGATCCGTTGATTCACTGATTCGCTGATTCGCTAACTTTTCTGAAGGATCTGTCTATGCCCATCACCTATCCACAAACCCAACAAAAAGACGAAGGCGAAACCTTACACGGTGTTCAGGTGCCTGACCCCTATCGCTGGCTAGAAGACCTTGACTCAGCGCCCACACGCCAATGGATAGACGCCCAACACCAACTCACGGCCGACCATCTCAAAAAAGTCCCTCAACGGACAGCCATCCAAAAACGCATTGAAACACTTTGGAATTACGAAAAATTCGGTATCCCGTTTAACCGCGACAATCGCTTATTCTTCAGTCGCAACGACGGCCTCCAAAACCAAAACGTCATCTACCACATGCCCACCCCAGATGCTGAACCCATTGAACTGCTCGACCCCAACACGCTTTCAAAAGACGGCACCATAGCTCTTTCGGGGCACGCCGCCAACAAACAAGGTACCCTATTTGCCTATGGCCTCTCGGAAGCGGGATCAGATTGGCAAACATGGAAAGTGCGCAACGTAGACACCGGTAAAGATCTTGAGGACCACATCCAATGGGTCAAATTTTCGGGGATCTCTTGGACACCCGACAGCACAGGTTTTTATTATAGCCGCTTCGACGAACCCCAAGAAGGTGCCGAGTTTAAAGATGCGCTCTATTATCAAAAACTCTATTATCACAAATTGGGTACACCTCAAAATGAAGACGTCCTTATTTACGAACGTCCCGACCAAAAAGAATGGGGCTTTGCAGGTCACGTGACCGAAGACGGTCGATACCTTATCATCACCGTTTGGCAAGGCACCCATCGAGAAAATGGCGTCTTTTTTAAGGACTTGCAAAATGATGGCAAAGTGATCGAACTGCTCAATTCATTTGACGCAGGTTACCATTTTGTGGGCAACGACGATACCCAATTCTATTTTGAAACGGATAAAGATGCCCCTTTATCTCGCCTCATCGCCATCGACATCAACCATCCCGACGCATACAAAGACATCATCCCCGAATCCTCAGAAACTTTAGAATCCATCTCCTTAGTGGGTGACACATTCATCGTCAATTATTTAAAAGACGCCTTCAGTCAAACCAAGCTCTTCAAAACCGACGGCACACACATCCGTGATGTCGATCTACCAAGCATTGGCACAGCCACAGGCTTTAGCGGTCACCGCACAGACAGCGAAACCTTTTATGCCTTCACCAGCTTTGTCAACCCAGGTACCATCTATCATTACGACTTAAACACGGGAACAAGCACAGTATTCAAACACCCTCAAATTGACTTTGATCCAGAAGACTACATCACCGAACAAGTCTTCTACAACAGCATAGACGGTACACGCATCCCCTTGTTCATCACACGTAAAAAAGATGTAACCCCAAATCCAGATACGCCCGTCTACCTCTATGGTTACGGCGGATTCAATATCTCACTTAAACCCAGCTTCTCCATCGGCAATTTGGTTTGGATGGAAATGGGTGGCATTTTTGCATCGGCCTGTTTGCGCGGTGGCGGTGAATATGGCAAAAACTGGCACGAAGCAGGCTGCAAGCTCAACAAGCAAAATGTATTTGACGACTTCATCTCTGCCGCCGAATGGCTCATTCAAAACCAATACACATCCACACCCAAATTGGCCATTGGCGGCGGCAGCAATGGCGGTCTCTTAGTTGGCGCCTGTATGACCCAACGTCCCGACCTTTTTGGTGCATGCCTGCCCGCGGTGGGTGTCTTAGATATGTTGCGTTTTCACAAATTCACCATCGGTTGGGCCTGGACATCTGATTATGGCTCTCCCGATAATGAAGATGAATTCAAAGCCCTTTTGGCCTATTCGCCTTATCACAACCTCAAAGAAGGCACGGCCTACCCGCCCACACTTGTCACCACTGCCGATCACGACGACCGTGTGTTTCCAGCACACAGTTTCAAATTTGCAGCCGCCTTACAACACGCCCAAACCGACGAAGCGCCCACACTCATTCGCATCGAAACACGTGCCGGACACGGCGCAGGCAAACCCACTTCCAAAGCCATTGAAGAAATTGCCGACCGCTGGGCCTTCCTCATTCAATCTCTTAATCTGGACATCACATTATGAACACACACCGCATTGGCCTCATCTCAGACACCCACGGTCTCTTACGCCCAGAAGCCGTCAAAACACTCGCCGGCGTCGAACACATTATTCATGCCGGAGACGTTGGTGATCCCAATATTCTCAATGCACTCCAAGCCACCGCACCCGTTACGGCCGTGCGAGGCAATGTTGATTTTACCTCTCAATTATCTAACTTACCCATCACCGATGTGGTGCAAATTGGCGACGTTTCCATTTATGTCATACACATTATCGACTCATTAAATATCGACCTCAAAGCAGGTGGTTTTCACGCCGTCATCTTTGGGCACTCACATCACCCAGAAGTTCGAGACGTCGATGGCGTCTCTTATATCAACCCAGGCAGCATTGGCCCACGTCGGTTCAACACACCCATTGCAATGGCTTATTTGCACATTGAGGGCACCAACCTAAAGGTTGAACCCATTGAATTCGATCTTTAATTTCTAAATATTCAAATCTTCTACCCTAAGGAATCTTCCCATGATCAACTTCGGAATTGTCGGCACAGGCTGGCGCGCACATTTCTTTTTGCGTATTGCCAAAGCGTGCCCCGACCGTTTCAATTGCGTCGGTGTCGTCACCCGAGATCCGCAAAAAGCGGCCCCCATTGCCGAGCAATATGGCGTAAAGCTCTATCCAGCACTCGACGACCTTTTAACACAAAAGCCTCTTTTTGTCGTCACCAGTGTCCCCTGGCCCATCAACCCCGGTCTCTTGCACCAACTCGCCGACGCCAACATGCCCGCCCTTTCCGAAACACCGCCTGCACCCACCGTTGAAGAAATGGCCGAACACGTCAACGGCGGCGATCCTGTTTATCCCTTAGAAGAAGCCTGTCAAGATCACTATCTCAGTTTATGTATGCAACAAGCCCAAAAAGAAGGTAAGGCAATCA
>JABIFK010000220.1 GCA_018650745.1 Candidatus Latescibacterota bacterium
CCTCTCAATCCATTTGACAGATTTGAAGACGGCCGCCCCAATGTGCCCGATGACATTGTTGAACGCATGCAAAAAGTCACCTCAGAAGAAGCATGGGGCGTGCTCAACAGCAAAGGCTACACATTGCAATTTGAAGGCAATTGGCACAATCTACACCCAGATCGCATCCTCACTGGGCGTGCCGTCACCTGTCGCTATGTACCCTCGCGGCCAGACTTGAATGACGTCGTTCAAGAAATCGGTAAAAATGAAGGTCGTGTAGGCGGTCAAAATTCTTGGGCAATAGATACCCTCGTCCCCGGCGATGTGATTGTTGTTGAACTCTTCGGAAAAATCATTTGGGGCACATTTGCTGGTGATAACCTCGCCACCGCAATTCAAACCAGCACTCAAAATGGTGGCATGGTGGTTGATGGTGGCATGCGCGATTACCAACGCGTCATCGAATTGGAAAACTTTAACGGCTTTCTCAAAGGTCTCGACCCCACTCCCATCCGCGACGTCACCTTAATGGAAATCAACGCCCCCATTCGTATTGGCGACGCCACGTGTTTGCCAGGTGACATCGTATTAGGCACCCCCACAGGTGTGACCTTTATCCCACCTCACTTGGCCCAAGAAGTTGTCGAACGCTCCGAATCGGTACGGCTGCGTGATTATTTTGGACAAATGCGTATTCGTGAAGGCGTCTACACCCCAGGCGAAGTGGATCGCAAATGGTCAGAAGCAATGGACAAAGACTTTGATGAATGGTCTACAACACATGACTTGAAAACAGAAGGCTTGGCATAACGCCTACTTTTAGGAGATTATAATGAACACCAACTCATCGCCATCCCAACTCAAGATTACCGACATGCGCATCGTAAACCTAAAAGGTGCGCCTATGCGATCAACAATCATTCGCATCGATACCAACCAAGGCCTTTACGGCTTGGGTGAAGTACGCGACGGAGCAAGCTTTTATTATGCCCTCATGCTCAAACGCATCATCTTGGGTGAGAATCCATGTAACGTGGATAAGGTCTTTCGCAAAATTAAACAGTTTGGTGGCCATGCCCGTCAAGCAGGCGGTGTCTGTGCCATTGAAATGGCGCTCATGGATTTGGCGGGCAAAGCCTATGGCGTACCCGCATACCAATTGGCCGGCGGCAAGTTTCGCGACAAAATTCGCTGTTACAGCGATACAGACTCCTCACCCGATGCAGAAGAAATGGGCAAGCGACTTAAGGGCCGAATGGACATGGGGTTCACCTTTCTCAAAATGGACATTGGTGTCAACCTCATCAAAAACATTCCCGGTGCACTCACATATCCACAAGGGATGCTGGATACAAACCAAGTGATGCCCCCCTTCACTGGCATCCAATTCACCGACAAAGGCATTGATGCACTCGTCGATTATGTGAGCACGGTTCGTGATATTGTGGGTTATGAAATCCCACTCGCTGCCGATCACTTTGGTCACATCAATGTCGAATCATGCATTCGCCTCGCACGAGCCCTTGAACCTTTTACCCTCGCCTGGCTCGAAGACATGATTCCCTGGCAATTTGTAGACCAATGGGTGCGCTTGAAAAACGCGACATCGGCCCCTGTTTGCACAGGTGAAGACATTTATCTACTCGAAAACTTCAAACCACTCATCGACAACCAAGCCGTCTCCATCATCCATCCAGATTTGGCCTCTTCGGGTGGTATTCTTGAAACAAAAAAAATTGGCGACTATGCACAAGAACATGGCATTGCCATGGCCATGCACATGGCCGCCACTCCCGTGGCACAGATGGCCAGTGTACATTGTGCTGCTGCCACAGAAAATTTCATGATCTTAGAAAATCACGCGGTCGATTACGCGCCTTGGAATGATTTGGTCATGGGCCTACCGACCCCCATCATCCAAAATGGCTATATCGACGTGCCAGAAACACCTGGCCTCGGTCTTGAACTCAACGAAGACGTCATCAAAGATCACATCGACCCAGATAGCCCTGGTTATTTTGAATCCACAGAGCAATGGGACAACCTCAGAGTCAACGATCGACTTTGGAGTTAAGAAAATCAACTAACAGACTAAAAGGAGTTCTTCATGCCCACCATCGGTATTGTTGGTGCAGAAAACAGTCACACTGTAGCGATTGCAAAAACCATCAACATCCAAAAGCTTGTTCGCGGTTTTAGTGTCACGCACGTTTGGGGTGAAACAAGCAAATATGCCAAAGATGCACAAGAGCGGGGTCAAATTCCCAACATCGTCAAGAACCCAGAAGATATGATAGGTCAAGTAGATGCAGCGCTTGTAGATCATCGCCATGCCATCTACCATCTGCCAGCAGTGCGTCCATTGCTTGAAGCCAAAATCCCCTTGTTCGTAGACAAACCTTTCAGCTACCGCGTAAAAGAAGGTCGCGAATTTCTTGATCTCGCAAAGAAACTCGGCGTGCCCGTATGCTCCTTCTCAACCTTGCCCAAACAAGCCTCCTTCGTACAACTCACAAAAGACGCACGTAAGCTTGGCAAAATCATCTCAGTGATATCAACGGGGCCTTGCGATCTCAAATCAAAACACGGCGGTGTTTTCTTCTACGGTATTCATCAAGTAGACATGGTGGTGCGCTTGCTCAACCAAGACGTCACACATGCCCAAATCAACAAAGGCAAAGGCAATCATACAGCCACACTTTATTCGTCCAACGGTGCCATTTCTACCATGAATTTGATCAGCGAAGGCCGCCCCGATTTTCACATTTCCATCATTGGCGAAAAAGGGCGACTCGATCGCGTTATCACGCGTGACGAAAATCCCTACCTTTCGGGCATCAAAGAATTTTGCAGCATGTTCCGCACGGGTAAAACCGTTGAAACAGACGTGACAATGCTCAATCCTATTGCCGCATTAGAGGCTTTGGAAAAATCTGTAAAAACGGGCAAACGGACAAAATTACCTTCAATCGTCTAATTTCGACATCTTTCAAAATGCGAAAGCGCGTGGACACTCTTCATGCACTTTCGCATTTTTTATAAGGCACTTACCATGAACACAGTCATCAACGCGCACATTCCGTTACCAGACAAACCCATAAACAAACTCAACAAACGCGAATTGAAGATCTTCCGCCAATGGATGGGATTTGATCCGGGTGGACCAACTATCGCCTACCCCACAGTCGAAGAAAAAAAACACCGCGCAAAACGTGAGCGGTGGAAATCGCGCTTTGCAGGTAAAGGGAAACAAGAACCCAGCTTGCTCATTCGGGGCGAACAGATACGCCACATGCGTGCAAACGTCAAAAAAGACTCGGCCGCGAAGAAGTGGCGTGACAACATTCTCAAACGTGCAAATGAAGTCATCGCCCAACCCAACGATTTCTTTGAGTCTTTCATTCCAGACACCGGCCTATGGAACAGAGGCGGCAACTTTTGTCCAAATTGTGTACACAAAAAATCCCCAGAAGGCATCAATAGCTACTTCTGGAAATGGGATTGGAAAAATCCAGACACCCTCACATGTCCCTATTGTCACATCACCTATCCCAATGCCAAATATCCTGAAAATGGCACCCTTGATCTGCCACGCCTGCAAAAAGCATACACCTTTCACCTTCTCAAAGAAGAACTTAAAAGTGATGACTGGCACTTGGGTGATTGTGCCGGACGATTTGTGAATCAACCCATTCATGTCTCTTTTACCGGCAACATACGCGCACTTAAAATTCAATGGGCCATTGATCGTACCGAAGACCTGTCTTTAGCATACGCTTTTACTGGCAAAAAAACCTACATCCGCGCCATCGAAAAAATCCTACAACGCTTTGCAGACGTCTATGCGGGGTATCCACTGCACAG
>JABIFK010000835.1 GCA_018650745.1 Candidatus Latescibacterota bacterium
TAATGTGGGCCCCAAAAATGTCTCCCAGAATTATAACGGTGTCTTCACAAACGATTTCGCACAGAGATTCAAGGCCGCCAGTGACCGCGCCTTCAACAATGAGTGCACGCGCTCCCCGTATAGAACATCCTTGGGGCAAGTCCCCTTTGCAAACAAGGACTTTTCCACCACCATCGAGATCACCTACAACCTCATCCGACACGATTGAAATTGGATCGGCTTGCAATAGCCTTGCCAACTCCTCTGTTAGGTCCAAAATCATAACGCCCCCGTTCTAGGCGTCCACATCATTGAGTTTTTTCATCTCATCCAGTGTATTTGCGATCAACAGGGCCCCGTCCACAAGTTTGTTGAAATTGATCAGATTAACAGGTTTATGCATCAGCAAGTCAGCACAACCAGCCATCTCTTGGGTAAAATCATCGGGGATATGGCCCGAAATCACTGCAATCAGCGCATGAGGACACATGTTCCGAATCGGAGACAATATATCTAAACCACTTGCTCCTGGCATACGGATATCAAGGGTAATGAGATCGTAAGTTTGCGCGATCACTTTACCGAGCGCCTCTTCGCCAGAAGAAGCTGTTTCGATTTCTTCAACCCCTTTGGCACGTGCAGCTTGTGCAAAAAAGTCAAGGACAGTTGGTTCGTCATCTACGATTAACACACGCATAATCACTCCCCCTTTGCAACCGCAATCAAGCGCTGCACGCCCTGCTTGAGATCGTTTTGAAAATGAACCCTAAGGGCACGTCGATTACGTTGAGAAAGTGCGGTGGCATCTCCCAACGCTTGGGCATCTTTCAGAATACCAAAAGTAAATTTTCTGCCAGGAATTTCTAAGTCTTGTTCTGTCTCAGAAGTTAATTGCAAAATGAGAACATTGTCAGCACCACCTTTGTGTAATTGTCCCGTAGAATGCAAAAAACGTGGTCCAAACCCCAATGTTGTGGCCACACAAAAACGGTCCCGAATGATATGGCGCAAACGTGTAAGATCTGAAATCATATCCTCACGCATGTCTAAATACGCACAAATTGCCACGTAATCACCAGGTTTGATACGCCCAAAATGATTCTCCAAGGTTTCTTCTAATTTAATTCCCACAACGGACTCGGTATTCTTTTGGTCTGCAAATATTGCAATACCGCCTTCATCCAAATTTGCAGTTTGCAAGGGCAATGCCCCTGTATTTTCATATGACGTTGTCAACTGAGACGTAAAAGTCTTGCTTTCTTGAACATTAGGTTGGTTGAACGGGTGAATGTTTAGCACACCCCCAGCTGCAGCAGTTGCAATTTCCCACCTAAAAAATTCAGCTCCAAGTGAGGCAACACTTGGCAACTCAATTTGAATTACACAATGTCCGGTTTCCAAGAGTGCAGCTATTTTGGCATCGTTGTCAACATTGGAATCGTCCACTAGACGGATATAAACAAACACCCGATCAGATCCGTACTGTTCGCTGGAACCCAGTTCTTCCTGATCTACGGGTACAATTCCAAGCCCATCTTTACCCGTGCTCTCTGCGATAAGTTGCTCCAACCAAGCACCCAAGTCCCAGATCTTTGGTGAGGTTACAATAGTTACCTTGTCTTTCCCTACTTGTGCAAGAAGGCCCAAGCTTAGACCCAGCACAATACCAGGGTTTTCATTTGCGGGGTTTTTACAACGAGACACCATGTCGGCAGCGATGTCCAGAAACATTTCTACGTCTATTCCCATAAGTGCAGCAGGCACGAGCCCAAAAGGTGATAAAGCCGAAAATCGGCCACCAATGTCGGGACGGCCTAAAAAGATTGCACGGAAGTTGCTCTCTTGTGCGAGTGTATGAAGGGCAGAATCGGGGTCAGTAATCGCCACAAAATGGTTGCCCGCCTCATCACCGACGTCCTTTTTCATTTCTTCCCAAAAATAGTCACAAAATGTATGGGGTTCTGTTGTTGTACCCGACTTGCTTGCAACCACACAGATGGTTTTCTTTAAATCCAATCGTTCACGAAATCTTTTAACTTGTTCAGGCACAGTAGAATCCAAAACATGTAACGACGGCCAACTCTCCTGTTTCCCAAAACTCATCGCGAGCACTTCTGGGCACAAGCTGCTCCCCCCCATACCCAAAACAATTACGTCAGTAAATCCATCATCTTGCACCTTCTCTGCAAAGGCCATTAAGTCAGTCACTTGACTTTGCATCCAGGCAACACTGTCTAACCAACCTAACCAATCGCCCTCGTCTTGCCCCGTCCAGAGACCTGCATCTTTTTGCCACAGCTTTTTAACACGGTCTTGATTGACCCATTCGGCCAACTCAGAATCAACCCGTTCTTGTACATCACCCAGTTGAAAAATCATATCAGGTATCCCAGCCATCACACCATCCTTTTGTGCAAATTTCAAAGCTACTTGCGTTTATTTTGGTCATTGAGAGACCAGTCGTATTCCCGAAAAACGATCTTAAGATCTGGTGTCTGCTTTACGAATTGACGTTGAAGTGGATTCATGAACAAAGCGACGTAGTCAACAGATGTAGTCTCCGATTTGCCATGCGCCAACCTCAGCCAGTCTGTAAAATCTGATTGGAACCAATTAAAAATCTGAGACAAGTATAAAACTCTCGTCTCATGGTCCAAATTTGCATGATCGGATGAACGAACCATCTCCTGCATGCTTTCTTGCAACTGCCGCTCTAAATATTCTGCCTTAAATGGCTTATTGCGTAATTTCGGACAACTCAATGCTGCACAGTTTATGGCTGCATGAATCCGTGGGTCTTTGAATTGAGTTCTTAGAATGGTATGCTCAATCTCGTCCAATGTCAACTCTCGCCCGTCAACCTTGAATCTTTTCTGTTTAAAAAAACCAAATTCTGGGAGGATTTCTTTGACCGACCCAACAGGATAAGTTTGCGCAACCCCCTTGAGCACAAAAGCGTTATAGGCGTTCAGCCAAAAAGCAAATGAGTCTGCTCGTGTTGTGAAAAGTTGTGGTGTTACTTTTGGACCCGTTTTTGACAGACCTTCAGTGTAAGCGTCTAAATGCTCGGGGTTTCGCTTTAGTCCGGCATAATCTACCAACCCATTTTGGTCCACAAACGCTGCAAGAACTACTTCCCAAAGTTCATCCTGTTCTGAGGCGACAACATCGCACACAGACAAGAAACCCAGACAAAGCATGAACACGTAAATAAGACAATGCCATAGCCCGTGTTTCATCTCGAAATCTCTTGATCATTCAAACGCCAATCATACGCCACATACTCGATTTTGGCGCTGGGGTGTTTGGCCAAGAATTCTTTGTCTCTTTGTGGGAGGAAGAGTTTCAGATAGTCAATGACGGTTGCATTTTCAATCTCGTATTCTTTCTCATACCAAGATGTGAAGTCTGCTTGAAATTCATTCAGGATTTCTGACAGAAAAATAGTTTCCTTTTCATAGTCGACACGAACATTTCTCGATTCAGATAGAAAAGTGTACATGTGGGCATCCAAGTCCTCGATCACCTGTTGCGACTCAAATGCCTTGGGTGGTAATGTCGGACACCCCATGGAGGCGCAGTTCAACCCAACATGAATTCGGGGATCCGGAAATCGCTTGCGAACAATTTCATGCTCAATGTGTTTGAGCGTGTATTTCTGGCCACCCACAAGATGTTTGGTACGGTTAAAAAAACCATAGAACCACTTAATCTCCTTCACGCTCTTAACAGGATAGGCTTGAACCACACTGTATAGTGCCAAGGCGTTGTAGGCGTTTATCCAATATGCCAAACGGGCATCCGGTGAAGGAAACAGACCTGGAGAATTATCTGGGCTATGTTTGCCAATTAGAGCAACATAGGACTCAAGGTCTTGAGATTGGCCCTGTAAGCCCACATAATCCACCAAACCCCGTTCATCGACGTAACCACGGAGTACACGATCAAACAGTTCATGCTTAAAGGACTCCTGGGCCGTGACAGAAAATGGGGACGTAAGAAAAAAATACACCAATAAAAA
>JABIFK010000130.1 GCA_018650745.1 Candidatus Latescibacterota bacterium
TGTTGATGATCGTTGGATTGGTCATGCTGGTGCTTTACAACGGGATGGGGTTCTTTTGGCCATCGCCTTTAAAAGCGGTAACGCTCAAAGACGAGCAAATGGTCATGGGACCGTTGTGGGATAGGCAAGAGATTCCGGCTTCTAATAGAGAAGGTTCGAACGCGTTTCGTATTCAGATTAAAACGGGCAACCGAGATGTGTACGGCAGTGATTTTCGATGGATAGATGAATCAGATATTGTGTCGGTTGATTTTCCTGAACAAGCAGTGACTTTTGAACGGCGCGAATGGGGCAATATGTACGGGTTCATTCATACGGTATTTGAGGAGGACCAACAAATCGCCGAAGGACCCGTTGCAGGATGGGATGCGCTTTTGAGCCAAATGGAAAAAGTCGATGAATTATTAGATCTAATTCATGAAATTGAGATGGGTGAGATTGGTGATCTAAACCGTCAGATTGAATCGTTGCGATTGAAAAAGCGAGAAATGGAGCGCAAAGGGCTTACTGCTGAAGAAATTGCTGCTGTTGATCGCGAAAGCCAACACTCTTGGGATACGTATGAACAGGTGGCCGATCAATTGACTCAATTACGCAAGCAGAGTGAAATTTATCAGGTGCAAGTGCGGTTAATTGGTGGGGAGATGCGTCAGATTGCAACGGCGGATATCGTTCGGATTTATAAACCCAATCAATTGGGTGTTGTGGGCAAGGTTGGTGTATATATGAGCCGTGTTGGTGAGTTCTTGTTTGATGAGCCACGTGAATCGAATACAGAAGGTGGTGTGTTCCCTGCCATTTTTGGTACTGTGTTGATGGTGTTTCTGATGAGCTTGGCTGCAGTACCTTTTGGAATTCTGGCCGCACTCTATTTGCGTGAATATGCCAAACAAGGACCTGGGGTGCGGATGATTCGGATTGCTGTGAATAACCTGGCAGGTGTGCCTTCTATTGTTTTTGGAATGTTTGGTTTGGGTTTTTTCGTGTATGGCATAGGGAGCAGTGTTGATCAATTGTTTTTTCAAGAATCATTACCCGCTCCTACATTTGGCACTGGGGGCATTTTGTGGGCGTCTTTGACGTTGGCATTGTTGACTGTGCCTGTGATGATTGTTTCGACAGAAGAGGCTTTGGCCGCTGTGCCGAGTGATGTGCGAGCGGGATCTTTGGCATTGGGGGCTACCAAATTACAGACCATTTTACGCGTTGTGTTGCCAGGTGCTTTGCCGGGAATTTTGACGGGCGTGATTTTGGTGATTGCGCGTGGAGCGGGTGAGGTTGCTCCGTTGATGATTACGGGTGTGGTTAAGTTGGCCCCCGCTTTGCCATTGGATGGCGTGTGGCCGTTTTTTCACTTAGAGCGCAAGTTTATGCATTTGGGTTTTCATATTTATGACGTGGGTTTTCAATCGCCCAATGTAGAAGCTGCACGCCCCATGGTTTATACGACAACGCTGTTGTTGATGGGGTTGGTGCTGGCGTTAAACTTGGTGGCGATTATGGTGCGTACACGGCTGCGGAAGCGGTTTGCGGGGTCAGCGTTTTAGGTGTCGAGGGTGCTTGGTCAGTCGCCTTTAGAAGGTTCGACCTTTTTGTTTGCGAGTATGATTTTTAGGGGTGATGGTTTACAATTGTTTTATGCTGCTGATTACTGAGGATATTATGGCTGAAATGGAACGGGTGGAAGACAGCGCAACGTCAATTGTGCCAGAAATAGATGATCCTATCGCAGAAATAAAGAACCTCGATTTATCTTATGGCGAAACACAAGCCTTGTTTGATATTGGCCTGCAGGTGCCAGAGCATCAGGTCACGGCCTTTATTGGCCCGTCGGGGTGCGGCAAGTCTACGCTGTTGCGATGTATGAATCGGTTAAACGATTTGATCGATACGGTGCGCATTAACGGCTCGGTACATATTGAGGGTGATGATATCTATGGACCGGGATATGATGTGATTTCGTTGCGTCGTCGTGTGGGTATGGTGTTTCAGAAGTCCAATCCGTTTCCCAAATCGATTTACGAAAACGTTGTATATGGTTTGCGTATTGCAGGTGAAAAAACTGCTTATTACGATGCCGTTTTTCAGGTATTGATCTTGGCTCAATCCCAAGAATGGCAACCTGTCTTGGCATTTGATAAATAAA
>JABIFK010000326.1 GCA_018650745.1 Candidatus Latescibacterota bacterium
CACTGCGCTATTTTGAAGGTGACGGATGGGCGATTACCAACGTACCGTTTGAATACGGGTGGGTTGGTATTCGCTATCGGGGAACGGATTCAGAACCCATTGCCAGAGCCAAGGTAGAGGAATTTACCGAAGCACTGTCTCTGGGATATCTCCGCAACCTCGACTTTCAACGACTGGAAGAGCAGAACAAAGATTTGGAAGCCGCGCTCACCCAGCTCAAAGAGACACAAGGGCAACTCATTATGCAGGAAAAAATGGCCGCATTGGGTGACCTGGTGGCCGGTGTGGCACATGAAATGAATACACCGTTAGGCGCCATTCGCAGCATACACGACACCTTGATTCGGGCAACAGACTCTTTGAAAAAAAACCTAGAAGAAACCTTTCCCGAAACATACAAAGAACAACGAAAAGTTCAAATCGCCTTTGATGTGATCGCCGATGCGAACCAAGTCATCACCAGAGGAACAAAGCGCGTGACCAAAATTGTCGACAGCTTGCGGAACTTCTCTCGCCTGGATCAAGCGGAATTTCAAGTTGCAGATATCCACGAAGGGTTAGACAGTTCGTTGACGTTGCTACAAAACCGGATTGGCACGAACATCAATGTCATCAAGAACTACGCAGAGATAGAGCCCATCTACTGTTCGCCCGGTCAACTTAATCAAGTCTTTATGCACCTGCTCAAAAATGCGATTCAAGCAATTGAAGGAAGCGGAGAAATCAAAATCGATACCTTTGGATCCGACAATAATATCGGAATTCAAATCTCCGACACAGGCGTGGGCATCCCTCCAGAGCTGTTGGAGCACATATTCGATTTCGGGTTCAATGAAACAGGCCCACGAACAAAAATGGCATTTGGCCTGGCAACAGATTATCGAATTATCCAAGAGCACCAAGGAGAAATCAAAATCGAGAGCCAAGTAGAAAAAGGCACACAGGTAACAATCAGCCTACCAAATAAAAAACAAAAGTAGATGAACCTCTGAAACAAGAAGATTTATGACAAGCTCTATCCGATCTTACTTCTCTAGAGGAAACAACGTTTCAAAAACCTGATCAAATCGACTCTGCCAACTGATCCAACCCGAACCATCGTTCGCCATCCCCCCCACAAAATTATAACCACTTGATTTTAACACCCCAGCAAAAGAGGCACTGCTCTTGCCCAAATCATTTCCTTCCATTGGGCTTCGCAAATCGTATTTCCCCCAATCCAAATAAATATCTATTGGCAAGGACTTAGAAACTGATTTCAGTAGCCCAGCCTCTTCGGCCTGCGCAGTTTGATCCCAGGCCATGGTTTGAACGGCGAACTTGCCAAACTGATTGGGATATTTAAACGTGGCATAAAACGCCATAAATCCACCGTAAACGCTTCCCATATTGGCGCGGCCCGTTCGCTTAGAAACTGTGCGATATTTTTGATCAATAAACGGCACCACTTCATTTGTGAAAGTCTGTGCATAAGCCGCACGACCATCGCCCATATACTCGCGATATCCGCCTTTTATAAATGGCGGTACAATTACCACAATCACGGGGCGAACACGTTTCCCAATCAAATTGTCCAAGGCAACATCAACAAGCCCTTGTGAAAACGGGCGACGCGATCCGTGCATATAGATCACAGGATATCGATCCTTGCTCTGGTCATATCCGGCTGGCAAATAAACCTCAACTCGTTTACGCCCATTGGTCGATTCACTTTCAAAATACACCGTATCAATCCGCCCCACTACGCCATCTTGCCGGGGTGCGAGATAGGTTGACGCTTGCCACATCGGCATCGCAAACCAAGATGCTTTTCGGAAGAAAAGCGTATTTTTTTCCCGGCCGTTCAATGGATCAGGTATTGTCTCTGCAGAATTAACAACGTATTGATACGTACTGCGGGCATCGGGTTCCAAATAAGCCGAATAATAGAAAAAGTTCGAACCCTCAATCTGATGCATCGATTGATCAAAGCGACGTCCGATCAAGTCGCCCGTAAGCCCCACCTCATTGGCCTCCCCGCGATACACAAAATGCACCAAGCTATCGCCCTCAATCACCGGAAATGTCTTTTGCGCGGCAATGAACTGATCGATTAACACACTTTTATCGGTCGCCAAAGTGACCTCTTTCACGAACTGTGCAAATCGTGAATCGGGCAATTGACCCGCCACGGGCATACCAGAATCAGCCACTTCGATACGCGGCACAATTTCAACACACGCAATCTCAGACATACTGCGCACATAAATCTTTCCATTGGCAAAACTGGGCGGCGACCAAACAATATCATCAAACAAATCCAACCGCGCCCGTTCGTCATAGCCTTCGCCTGACGCCTTCGCAATCGTCACCTTCCCAGTCTTGGTCACCATCACCAAATGCCCATCCACCACAATCGGTAAACCATCACCCGGTTCACGGGACCGCCAAACACGATCACCCGTTGCCGCATCAATGCACGTCAAAATGCGCCCATTGTTGCCAAACAAATATCCACCGTGATAAACTGCATAAATGTACGTGCCCCGAATGTGCCGCGTCTTCCACACTTCTTCAACCGAATACACCCCATCGTTTTGATGCAACTGAAGCAACACACCGCCATTGCCTCGATTCTTTACAAAGTATCGCCCCTCTCCAATCTCAACAGGATGCCCGCTGGTTGACGACGCACCACTGCTGCCACCGTGATCATATTGCCACCACACTGCGCCCGTCTTAGGATTCACACCCGCCAGCGACCGATTGCCGTGAAACACAAGCTGCTCTTGGTTCCCAAACCGAAACAAACCCGGCGACCGATAATTCACCGA
>JABIFK010000781.1 GCA_018650745.1 Candidatus Latescibacterota bacterium
AGTTGATGAGGATATTCCCGCAGCACAGGCTCAAAAGGTACTTGATGTAAGTGGACTATATATTACACCTGGGCTGGTTGATATTCACACACACATGTATGCCACGCCGGGGTGGCGCAATGCTTGGGCGGGTGACAACAGCATTTTGCCCGATGGTTTTAGCTTTCGCAGTGGTGTTACGACGATGGTGGATACGGGCAGTGCGGGATGGCGCACCTTCCCAGACTTTCGAGATCGAGTGTTGGAGCGATTTCAGACGCGTATGTATGCGTTCGTGAATATTGCTGGGTTGGGTATGATCTCATCTCCTATGGAACAGAATGAGGCCGATATGGATGTGGATCGGACGGTTGCGTTGATGAAGGAGCACAGCGACTTGGTTGTGGGATCGAAGACGGCGCACTATAAAGGACCGGAGTGGATTTCTACAGACCGAGTATTGGAAGCGGGGCAGAAAGCGGGCATGCCTGCGATGATTGATTTTGGTCTTTTTCTGAAAGAGCGGCCTTATTATGAGTTGGTCACACAGCGTATGGCGCCGGGCGATATCAGCACGCACATGTTTTTAGGGGATGTGCCTTGGCTTGATGAGCATGGTAAAGTGTTTGACTTTTTTTATGAGGCACGTAAACGCGGGGTGATATTTGATGTGGGGCACGGGGCTGGTTCGTTTTATTGGCGCAATGCGGTGCCTGCTATTGAGCAAGGATTTTATCCCGATTCTATTTCGACAGATTTGCACACTTTGAATATGAATGAGAATATGATGGACATGGTCAGTGTGATGTCGAAGTTTCTGATATTGGGTATGCCACTTGAAGAAATTATCCGTGAGTCTACGATTAATCCTGCGCGTGAAATTGGGCATGAAGAATTGGGGCATTTGAGTGTTGGGGCTGTAGCCGATGTGGCTGGGTTGAAAATTACCGAAGGTGATTTTGGATACACAGATGTGGCCGATGGTTTGTTGCGCGGCAAGGAGCGCATTACGTGTGAGTTGACCTTGCAAGATGGTGATGTGAAATGGGATTGGAATGGGCGTGTGGGTGTGGATTGGCAGAAATTGCCTGCGTTTTATGGCGTGCGCAATCCCGATGGATTAATTTATCCACGGGAGAAGAAATAAGTGGACATCCTTGTAGCTTGAGTTAATTGCCGAGGAGGAGCAAGATGAGAATTGGAATCATTGGGTTGTGGCACGAGACCAATACCTTTGCGATGGAGCGCAACGATACGATGGACTCGGTGCGTATTCAGCGAGGTGAGGAGATTTTACAAAAGGCGCATCCCAAAGGATTTATCGGTGGATTTGCCGAGGGAGCAAGTCGGGATGGTATTGAATTGGTACCTGGGGTTGACATTCGTTTTGGGAATGGTGGCATTATAGGGTGTGAGATGTATGAAATGTGCCAGCGTGAAATTATGGATGCTTTTTCGGGGATGGGTACATTGGACGGTGTTTATTTTGCGTTTCATGGCGCAATGGTTGCCGAAGATCCATATACCGATGCCGAGGGCGATATTGTGCGTGCGGCGCGTGAATGGTTTGGCACGGATTTGCCAATGGTTGCCACCTACGATTTCCACGCGATTATGAGCCGCTGGGAAAATGAAAATGTGGTTCCTTTTCCCAACGATACCAACCCACATATTGATGGTTATGAGCGTGGTTTGGAGGCGGCGGGTTGTTTGCTCCAGATGTTAGATGGTCAGGTTCAACCTCTTACTCGGCGCCTTTTCGTGCCTATCATAGGGCCCAATATTGGCCAGAGTACGTGGTCTCATGTGCCAGAGCAAGAGAAAGAATTGTTACTCTATCAACTGAATGAAGCGCGTGCGGAATTGGAAAAGGCACCGGGCGTCATCAACATTACGATTTTGGGTGGCTATGGTTACGGTGATTCACCGGATGTGGGGATGTCGATCGTGACAACCACAGACAATGATGAAGCTCTGGCAAAACGGATGTGTGTTGAATTGGGTCAGGCGCTGTGGGATCGACGCGCGCAACTCTTGCAGGTGCGGCCCATTTTATCCATTGATGATGGCGTGCGTGAGGCGATGGCGCGTGATCAAAAACCCGTGATGCTTGTGGATCTTGGTGATGATCCTGGCAGTGCGTGTCCGGCGGATAGCCCAGCAGTGCTAGAGGCGTTGATCCGGTTGGGGGCAAAAGATTGTGCATTGACGATTCGTGACGCAGATGTTGTAGAGGCCGGGATGAAAGTGGGTGTGGGAGCTGAGCTGACAATGGAAGTTGGTGGCAAGGTCGATCAGCGGTTTTATCAACCCCTAACAGTAACGGGGACGGTGCGCGCCATTGATGATGGCAATTATATGATCTTGGGACCTACACATGGGGGCTGGGGGCGGGAGGTGAATGAAGATGCTTTTCGAGAAGCGAATGTAGGACCTCGTGTTGTGTTGCGTATTGGCAATAAAGTCGACGTTGTATTTTCACGCCACAGAACAGGCAAGGACCGTGACTTTTTTAAGAGTGCGGGTGTGATTCTTGAAGAAAAACAGATTCTTGTTGTCAAATCGAATCAGGCGCATCGGGCTTCTTTTGATCCCATTGTTGCCAGCACCATTGAGCTGGCCAGCCCTGGTGTGAGCACGGTTGATTATGCCAGTTTGCCTTATAAACATTTGATTCGTCCTATTTGGCCGATTGATCCTGAAATGATTTGGTCTGCGGACGAGGAGGCTTTTGCGCGTTGACTCTTCTTACTCCGATCGTATTTAATCTGTTACAATGGCTCTAGTATAGAGACTTTGAAGAGCACAACTTGAGATAGCTTGTGAACCCCTTGCCTTGCGGCACACCGTGTGGCGCGCACCCCAATAAATTCCAGCACTACAATTACAAAGTCCTTCGGACTTAAGACAAAATCCAATCATACCATCATTTGTCTTTTTGTTCGTTGTTCTTTTTTACGTCGGTGATAATTCGTCGCAAGAGTGTGGCGTCTTCTTTGGCCCATTCTTCTACATTGGGTGGCGCTGTTTGTGCGTAGCCGAATTGGCGGATAATGGTTTCATCAAATTCATATTCCGTGTGTACGGATACGGGACCGTTAAATCCCATTTTGTGCAGCAGGTCAAAACAGTGGTGCCAGTCTACACAACCTTCGCCAACCTTTGTGAAGCAGGGTCGGTAGCGTGGTGTTTGGCCTTGAGGTTGGGGCAGGTAATAGGCATCTTTTACGCCCACGACGGAGAGATGGTCTTTGATCATTGATAGGCCCATTGCGGGATCTTCGCCGTCTAACGCGATGTGCCCAAAGTCGGGATAAGCGCCCACATATGTGGGATCGAAGCCTTTGATGAGGTGCATGAGACCTGCACAATTGCTGCCTATGCACGGGCCGCTGTGAATTTGGTAGCAGGATTGAACGTCATATTTCTCGCTCAATTTTACAATTTGGTCGAGGTCTTTTCTTGCAGCATCGAGTGTATGCCAGTAATCATCGCCTTCTTCATATTTCCAGAAGCCTATTTTAATCCGTGGGATTTCGGCTTCTGCACAGGCGATATAATAATTTTCAATGTCAGAGGCATTGGGGTCGATGAGTGTGATGGGGGCTGTAACCATTGGACAACTCACACCTTGATTGCGCCAAATTTTCATGGCTTCGGGTAAGGCGTGTGCGACATTGTCTAAGTGGATGGGGTGACCTGGGCGCACACATAAGTCAATGCCGGCATAACCGAGTTCGAGGGCTTTTTGTCCAAGCGCCTCGGGGGCATATTGTGCGAAGAATTTAGAATTGATGATAAGGTCCATTGGGTCGTTCCTTTGAAAGCTTTTGTGAGAGGGTGACGCAATATAATTCGTTTTGGAGATAAGACTGTGAAAAAATACAATGCCTTGTGGGCCTGAAGTTCGACGCAGTGCCCTGATGTGACCGGTTGTTGCTGGAGGCAAGTTAGGGCGCCTATGTTGGGCGTTTGTTGATGTGCGCTATATACTTGAGATTAATCTTATTTGAAGTGTTTTGTGGCATATGCGTCGCATTTCAGAGACGGAATTGCCTCATTCTGGATACACTTGGGCCTCTGTTCTCAACTTCCAGTATCACATATGGGGGCATTTTTGTATTGTTTAATCTGTTTGCAATACCTATTCTACTCTCGCACAGGGCTATGTAACCTTTATGGAATGGTCTATGGATTTCAGTGTAATTGAAGTATTGTTAGAGAATTTCGCTGGGTTAAAGATCCGCAATGTGGATCGGGCAAAGTTCGAGCGTCTTGTTTTGCAGCACATGGAGTCGAAGAATATTTTGAAGGTGGCAGATTATGCTGCACATTTAACGCGACAAGTGGGTTCGATGGATGGTGATTTGGGGGACTTGGTGCGGGGTTTGACTGTGGGTGAGAGTTATGTGTTTCGGGATCATGGGCAAATGGCTGTGATCCAAAACCAGGTCTTGTCTGACATCATTGCACATCAAGAAAAATCCAGAAAGATTCGCATTTGGAGTGCCGGGTGCTCAACTGGAGAAGAAGTGTACTCATTGGCCATGGTGTTACAAGACAGGTTGCCAGAGCCTTCAACGTGGCAGATTCAGGTTATTGGCACAGATATTAACTCAGATGCTCTGTTGCAGGCCCAAAAAGGACATTACCGCGACTGGTCATTTCGTTCGACCCCTGAAGATTTGAAAAGGCGCTATTTTAAACCGATTGCGCAAGGTTGGTGTGTTGAGG
>JABIFK010000866.1 GCA_018650745.1 Candidatus Latescibacterota bacterium
AACGGTGTAGCAAACTGTCCATTAAGGTGTGAATGTGCGCAATGCAAAATGGGTCCTGTCCTATAAGTGCTTCGGCAAGCAGGTCAGTCTTTCCCACATTTCGTCTTCGTCATTTTGTTGATGACGTGCAGAAAACCAAAAAGAATCGCCGCCGTGTTCGTGCAAATCTAAGATTAGGCGAGGCTGAACTTCGGCCATGAGCGTGCGTGTGCACCGCGATTCTACAGGGGCCCAAGCGGTATCGTGAAAGCGGTTGATGTGCAACACCTCGGCGTCGGGGCTTACGATGAGGGTGTAAGCACGTTGGCAAAATGCCGTGCCTTCGATACCCTCCTGGCGAGAGGGGAAAAATATGCGACGGCCAATGAGGGATTTCAAAAAGGGTTGGCCTTTTTCAAATTGACCATAAAGTCCTTTGTTGGCATATCCATATTCACCGATGATGACGAGTAAGGTGTCGTCTTTTTCGTAGAGGATTTCGCCGTGTTTTTTTAAGACGGTGTTGACATCATCGATGGTGTTGAGTGGCGGTAAGTTGGCAATGCTCAAGGATAGTGCGTAGGAAAAACCATTGAGGCCAATGGGGTCACGACAAGGTAAAATGTAGACGGGGTGTTCTGTTTCCAGTTGCTCAATAAGTGCTGTCGCAGCAGATACGCCGGCTTGTTCTGTGGCGTGACTGCCAGCACTAATGAATATAGCGGGCCCTTTTTCTCCGCCAATTTTAATACTGACAATAGGCGCGCCATCGGGTGCCTGGCCCAGAACACGGGGTGTGTACCCTTTTTGTTCAATCCATTCAAGCAGGTCGGCATAGGTGTCAAAGCTTTTCATCATTGGCCCTTCTTGTTGTGCGCAATGCATCGTTGTTTTAGAATTAAGAGGGACAGATAGCTTAAAATACACGCATATTTCACAAGAGCAATGAGAAACGCGATAGATAAATGACAAACTTTCGAATGTTTAGACCGTTTCTGAAATTCAGTAATTTTTTGTGTTCACCCGATGTTCTTGGTTGCTATCGGTCTGTGTTTTGGGTTCAAGATAGAGGCATTTTTCTATCAGTTATCAGGCCCGCTGATAAAAAAATGTGTGCGCAATTTTACTTTTACTGTATATTTGCTTAGAATGTAATCCACGCAACAAGAACCCTCCTATGATTTTCCTGCGTCAAATCTCGGCCTCCAAAAACTGTTTTGAGTGTCTTCCCGAGCATCTGTCGTTTTCTATCTGGGAACACCAAGACTGGAATTTATGCAACAATCCTTTAGTAGTCTCTTACTTCACACGTCTATCCTTCGTGCTTTATCCGACGAAGGTTACGACACACCCACACCTATTCAGCAAAAAGCCATTCCCGATGTTTTGTCCGGCAAAGATCTTATTGCTGTGGCCCAAACGGGTACGGGTAAAACGGCGGCATTTTCTTTGCCCATTTTGCACCGATTACAGGCGCAAGAAGCAAGAGGTCGTCGTCGCATCCGTGCGCTGATTTTAACACCCACACGCGAATTGGCTTTGCAAATCGATGAGAGCTTGAGCACCTACGGGCGTCATTTGCCCTTGCGCTCTGCGGTCATATTGGGGGGCGTCCCGGCTGGCAAGCAGATCAAAGCAGTTCGGCAACATCCCGATGTTCTTGTGGCTACACCTGGGCGCTTGCTCGATCTTTACAATCAAGGGCACATTAACCTCGACCAAATTGAAGTATTGGTTTTTGATGAAGCCGATCGGATGTTGGATATGGGCTTTTTGCCCGATGTCAAAAAGATCGTGTCTCATTTGCCCACAAAAAGGCAAACTTTGCTGTTTTCTGCTACAATGTCTTCTGACATTGCGCGCCTTGCGCGGCAAATGCAGAATGATCCTGTTAAAGTCGATGTGACACCAAAAGTTTCTGTGCCAACTAAGATTGCGCAGCAAGTGCTGTTTGTGGAGAAGAATAATAAGCGTGCGCTTTTATCAGATATTTTGAAAGACAAAGGCGTTCTGAGAGCTTTGGTTTTTACGCGCACAAAACATTTGGCCAATCGTTTGATGAAACATCTATTGCGCCAAGGAATTACTGCCGATGCGATTCACTCAAACAAAACGCAAAGTGCACGACAAAAAGCGTTATCAGCTTTTCACCGTGGGCATATTAAGGTTTTGGTGGGGACGGATATTATCGCGCGGGGTATTGATGTCGATGGGGTTTCACATGTGATCAATTATGAATTGCCTCACGAACCTGAAAGTTATGTGCATCGCATTGGCCGTACCGCGCGTGCTGGCACCGAAGGAACGGCTATGTCGTTTTGTGATGCCGAAGAAGTGGGGTTGCTCAAAGGTATTGAACGATTGACCCGCGTGCCACTGACAACCGTTGAAAATCATCCCTTTCGCTCTAGTGAAATTGCTGAGTTGCGGCAAAGTGGTAAAGCTGTCGGCAAACCGGTACAACACAGACGAAATGGCCGTTCAGCGCCTTCGTCTCGCAAAGGCTCTTCAAATGCTGTGCAAGAGAAACCGCGTTCCGATAATACACCAAAATTTGGACGTCGGAGTCGCACGGTAAGATAGGTTTTGAGGTTGATATATTAAAAATAAAAACGGCGAATGGTTTGATTCCATTCGCCGTTTTTATTTGGTATTCTAAATGCTTTTATGCGCAACTGAGTGTCCCGCGCAATGTGTCACTCTATCCTGTGAGAATGACTTACGAAGATTCTTCGTAGGCTTTTCTTTCCTCAGGAGTATAAACCTTCATAGAATAGGGAGGTCCTTCTAACAGCTTGCGTGCTTTTTCGTCTCCAGCACTGGCCTTCTGAATCAGCTTGTAACGTTCTTCGCGTTCTTTGGCAATCGCTTCATTGCGCTTGCTAATCATATAGCCTCCTATACTTCTGATGATTGTGGATTAGCACCAGCATAAAAATTACAGAAATATGGCCTTCTTGTCAAATTGATAAAGACTCGGCTTATACCAATTTGACAAGTGTGGATTGTTTACTAGTTTAATGCAGCTAATGAATAAGGTTCTGTTTTTGAGATTGATAAAAGGGATTTTGCTCTATGGTATTAGAAAACAAGGTGATACTTGTAACTGGCGGAAGTTCTGGCATTGGGCGGACTGCGGCGTTGGCTTTTGTGAGAGAGGGCGCTAAAGTTGCCGTTGCCGATGTGGTACAACAGACAGTTGTTGTTTGGCTTTGCTCCGATGCGGCTTCTTTTGTGACAGGACATTCCATGGCTGTTGATGGCGGATGGACGGCACATTGAGTAAAAAACAATTCCAGTGCTTGACTTTGGAATAGCGGTTTTACCATACTTGCGATGGCTGGGCAGTTAAGAGAGTTGCCAGTCACCCTCCAAACAGAAGAAGCCCCATGGTTGAAATGACCATGGGGCTTTGTTATTGATTCATGATAGGTCTTCCTCTAACTGAAAAGACCGTGCCTACGCACGGTCTTCTTTTTTGTGCAACCCATATGTAATCACCAGAGAAAGTTCATGCAAAATGGCATAGGAGATGCCTAAATGGCTACCATAGCTCAACCAACTTGTTCGTATGAACGCTGAGACTTATAAGTCTCTATTGCGACAGTTCAGTCTCGCAAGAAGTCGTGTTTTTGTTTTGGGAGGGATTTGTTAAGGAATTGTTTATAAAAGTCTTATGCACGACGTGTTTGGTGGCTTAATGGTGAGAGTTAGAATTTTTTTATGGCATATTTGTTGCGGGTATAATCCTTAGATGTTCTATAGAAAAAGGCAGTGGGGGGTGTGATCTGCCTGGAATTAATACCGCGATTATTGGTTTGGGATAGCCTATGAAACTCGGTGCGCGATTGAGCCATAAGGCTTCGATTCATGTCATTCGTACGATTCCTATCGGCGTTGCGCTACTCTGTTTGCTTATGCTTGGCATATGGTTGGGGGGAGAGGGGGAGGGCCATTGGGAAATGCGTTTGCCAGGTAGTGACAATGCGGGTTCTGGGGCACCAGAAGAGGCTGTCTCGAGCTTGTTTCAGGGCCGGTTGGTGCAGTCTGAGGGCATTGCGGCAGATCTGCCCGGTTCCTGGCCTCGTTTTCGTGGTGCGAGGTTTGATGGTATCAGCACGGAAACAGTGCCTCTTGCGAGAGCGTGGGCGGGGGGTGAACTGCGAAGGTTTTGGGAAATTGATGTGGGTGAGGGATATGCCGGTGCTGCCATTTTGAACGGACGGGTCTACGTGATGGACTATGATGTGGAGGGCAGTGGTGGCGGTGGGAGATCTCTGTCCGTGGGAGAAGATGCGCTACGTTGTCTCTCGCTTGCAGATGGCAAGGAGATCTGGCGTTACGCATATCCCGTGAAAGTGAAGCGGAACCACGGTATGTCTCGCACTGTGCCTGCGGTTACACAGGACTATGTGGTGGCCATGGGACCCAAGTGTCATGTCATATGCCTCAATGCGGAGACCGGAACGTTGCTTTGGAAGCTGGATTTGGCAAAAGAATACGGTACTCGGGTACCCCCGTGGTACGCAGGACAGTGCCCGCTGATCGACGATGGTTTGGCCATTATTGCGCCTGCAGGTGATGAAGTGCTCTTAATGGCGGTGGATTGCGAAACGGGTGAGGTGCGATGGAAGACACCCAATCCGCGGGCTTGGCAAATGACACATGCTTCTATCGTGCCCATGATGTTGGAGGGGAGGAGAACGTATGTGTATTGCGGCAGTGGGGGTGTTGTGGGCGTGGCGGCAGATACGGGCGAAATTTTATGGGAGAATATGGACTGGAAGATCAGTATTGCGACCATTGCTTCTCCACTGATTGTGGATGGTGGCCGCGTGTTTTTAGCTGGTGGGTACAATGCGGGAAGTATGATGTTGCAGGTCGTGGTGCAGAAGGACGCGTGGTCGGCGGAACCGGTTTTTCGACTTGAGCCAGAGGTTTTTGGCGCGACTCAGCACACACCCATTTTTTATGAGGGTCATATTTATGGTGTGAGGCCCAATGGTGATCTGGTCTGTATGACGCCCGATGGGACGTTGCTTTGGAACAGCGGTACTGCACACCGTTTTGGTCTGGGTCCCTTTATGATTGCCGGGGGTTTGATTTTTGTTATGAACGATTCGGGCCTGCTCTGTTTGGTGGAAGCAAACCCAAACGGTTATCGGCAACTTGCCCAGTCTCAAGTATTGGATGGGCACGATTCTTGGGGGCCTATGGCGCTTGCCGGTGGGCGCCTGATTGTGCGGGATATGACACGCATGGTTTGTTTGGATGTAATGGAGCCTTGATCTAACAATGGAGCAAGAGGCCGATAATGCAATCTGTCAGAAAAATGATTCTATCGAATGTAATCAGTGGCACGGTGGTAGTCGTGGCGCTGCTTGGGTTGCTTATCGCTATGGTGTTGTTGCGCTCACCCACACTCAAACACCCCAGTCTGAGTGAATCATTTACCTACGATGTAGCAGCATTGCGCCAGACGGATCCGCTTCTCGTTTTATATCGCGAAACAGAGAAGCTGTCTACGGGCTTTGAGCGGACTGTCGGTATAACTGTGGGCCCCCATGACTGGATCTATGTGGCCGGTGACCGGTCTATTCGATCATTCGATGCGAGCGGTCGGTGCGTGCTGGAGGTCGGGTTGCCTGACGAACCCCGGTGCGTGGCGGTATCTGGTGATGGCAGCATTTATGTGGGGTTTCGGGAACACGTTGAAGTCTACAGCCAAGAAGGGATGTTGCGCGACCAATGGCCATCTTTGGGGCCACAAAGCTTATTGACCTCTATCGCGGTCTTAGACGGACATGTGTTTGTGGCTGATGCAGGCATGCGTGGGGTGGTTCATTACCTCATCTCTGGGGAACTGGTAAATCGCATGGGGCAAAAGGATGAAGCTCTGGGCCTAGCTGGTTTTGTGGTACCTCATCCCTATTTTGATTTGGCTGTTGGAGATGATGGTCTGTTACGGGTTGCCAACCCGGGGCGTCATCGCATTGAGTACTACACATTCGACGGGTCTCTCGAACTGTGGTGGGGTGAAGTTTCGATGCAAATTGAAGGGTTTGCTGGATGCGGCAATCCGGCCAATTTTGCATTGCTTCGTGACGGCAGTGTGGTGACGTGTGAAAAGGGTTTGCCCCGGGTGAAGATCTATACACCTCAGGGCGTTTTTGTCGGCGTTGTGGCTGGGCCGGAACAGTTTCCTGAATATCGTTTTGACGGCGTTCTCAGTGAACGGAACGGTGAACTCGACGTGGCAGTGGATTCTCACGGGCGCATTCTTGTATTGGATACAGTCGGGCAAGTGGTACGCATATTCGTTGCCAATGCCTCAAGCTGATGGCGCGTGTTAAGTGGCACGGGCAAATAGGAATGGGTAGGAGGAGTGATAGTGAAAAAAACGGAGCGTGATATGGACCGGAGGGCGTTTCTTCGCGCGGGGATGCGTGGGGCTGGGTTGGTTGGCTTGGGGGGTGCGGTTGGTTTTGCAGCAAGCCGTTATCTGCCGCGATTGGCTAATGAGACGGTTGTTGGAGGGGGCGCCCCGAGTATGGACCTGGACAAATACACCCACGTAGATCCCGCTTTGATTCAGTATCGGGAGATCGGGAACATTGAGCCGGGATTCCGTTTGCTAAGAGGGGTTGCTGTTGGTCCAGAGAATCGGATTTTGATAGCCGGAGATCACAGCATTCGGGTGTTTGGCGAGGGCACGGAGTTTTTGCGTCAGATCGATTTAGGTGCCGTGCCTCGTTGTTTGGCGGTGAGTGAAGAAGGTGTTTTGTATGTGGGATTGAAAGACCGTGTGGATGTATACGATTTGTCGGGCACCCAAAGAGATCGGTGGCACGACCTGGGGCCAAATGCTGTGTTGACCTCCATTGCTGTATCTGGAGAGGATGTGTTTCTGGCCAATGCCGGGGAACGAGAAATTTTGCGCTATGCACGATCTGGCAAATTCATTCGGCGTTTTGGAAAAAAAGATCCTTCCAGAAATGTGCCCGGATTTGTCGTACCAAGCCCCTATTTTGATCTGGCCATCGGGCAAGACGGGCTTCTCAAAGTAGCCAACCCCGGCAGGCACCGGATGGAGGCTTACACGCTTGAGGGTGATTTCGAACTTGCTTGGGGCGAAGCGTCTATGGCTATTGAAGGTTTCTGCGGTTGCTGTAACCCGGTTAACTTTGCGTTGCTGCCCGATGGGCGAATCGTAACGAGCGAGAAGGGCCTGCCGCGCATCAAGGTTTATGAGGCAAATGGTTCTTTCTCAAGTGTGGTGGCCGCACCGCACGATTTTGAAGCAAACAAAGAAGCCTGTTGCAGTTCGGCTGAAGTCTCGGAGCCAACAGGAGACGTTTCCAATTGCCAAAGCGGTGGCATTGATCTGGCGACGGATTCGCGCGGACGGGTATTGGCGCTGGATCCTGTGGCGCAGGTCGTGCGCATTTTTGAACCCCTTACAGGCGCTTGACTCTGGAGGATGTGTCATGGCGGGACAACCAAAAAGGTTACAGGATCGGCGG
>JABIFK010000789.1 GCA_018650745.1 Candidatus Latescibacterota bacterium
AATTAACGGTCGCCAAAACATTGCTGGGGGCAGGAGGGTGCATGAATACCGATAATAAAGATCTGCGTATTTTGATTGTTGATGATACGGTCAAAAACATTCAGGTATTGGGGACAATTCTCAAGCAAGAAGAATACCAAATTAATGTGGCACAAAATGGCAAACAGGCATTGGATGTGGTAGGTAAAGTGCGCCCTGATCTGATCTTGCTTGATGTGATGATGCCTGAAATGGATGGTTTTGAGGCGTGTACACACCTTAAGCAGAACCCAGAAACGGTAGATATTCCGGTTATTTTTTTAACGGCTAAAATTGAGACCGAAGATATTGTCAAAGGTTTTGAATTGGGTGCCGTAGATTATGTGACGAAGCCGTTTAACCCGACCGAATTACTCGTGCGGGTGCGTACGCATTTAAGCATTCATTTGTTGCAGTCGGCCTTGAAACATGCATTGACTGATATTTCGCGGATGCAACGTGAGCAAGAATCTTTTTTGAAGCGTGAACTTCAAAGTCGACTGGCTCCGATTCAACAAAATGCCGAAGCCTTGATACAGGGTTCGGGTGGTGACCCTCAAGCAATTTTAGATAGCGTACAGGGGTTGGCGGGGTTGGTCGGTCAGTTACAACATATTCAAGAGCTTGAATCGGGTCAGGTGGCGGTACAAAAGAATGCGGTTGAACTTTTGCCTTTGGTTGAGAGCGCAACTGCTGAGCTTCGGGCATTGTATGGCGATTTGATTAATATTCAATGCAACAATGAATTGACCACATCGACTGTGAATGTTGATCCTAATTTGATGATTGGGGCTTTTCAAAATTTGTTTCAACATGCGGTTGAACATGTTGCACCGCTAACTGATCCGACGGTATCTATTCATCTTGTTAATGAGGGTACGGACGCACTGGTCAACGTGAGTTATGGTGGTGAGGCTGTGCCACCGGAGCAATTGGCAATGTTTTTTGAAAAATTTAATGCCGATATGCCAAATACGGAAGGTACGGGTTTGGAAACAAATTATGCGTATCTTGTAACCGCCGCAAATGGTGGTGAAATTTCTGTTATTTCTGATGATGTTGCAGGTACTACGGTGACGATTAAATTGCCATCATAAATGTGAACGCTCTCACACAATCTTAGGGGACTTTCTTATGAGCGAGAAACAAAATTCTCGTATTCTCATTGTTGATGATACGGTTAAAAACATTCAGGTGTTGGGTACGATACTCAAGCAAGAAGGGCATCAGCTCAATGTGGCACAAAATGGCCAACAAGCTTTAGATGTGGTGGGCAAGGTCAAACCCGACTTGATTTTGCTTGATGTGATGATGCCCGAAATGGATGGTTTTGAGGCATGCACCCATCTTAAGGCAAATCCTGAAACGGTCGATATTCCGGTTGTGTTTTTAACGGCCAAAATAGAAACCGAAGATATTGTCAAAGGTTTTGATTTGGGTGCTGTGGATTATGTGACCAAACCGTTTAACCCTACCGAGTTGCTCAAGCGGGTTGATACACATCTTTCACTGTATCATCTGCGACGTAAACTGGAAGAATTGGTGGCAGAGCGAACGGCACATTTGCAACATCGGGTAAGAGAGTTGGATGCACGTGATAAGTTGATGCACTTGCAATCGTCGGCAGGATCGTTAACGGAAGTTTATGAGAACATTTTGCGGGTAGTTGAAGATGTATTCAAAGCTCAGAAGGTCGTTTTATATCGACCAGATGCTGCCAATGTGGCTCTTGGAGCAAAGGCCGCACTCGGTCTTGATGAAGCTGGCGTGATACAAGACGAATCTGCGCTTGGTGCATTGCCTCCTGTGGCTGTGGATCAAGATGACTTGATTGCTCAAGCGTTTCGCGATCAGAAATCTTGCACGGATGACAATGGCGCAGCTGCAACACCTATTTTACATGAGGAAAATGTGTTGGGCATTATTTGGGTGGATACACTTGGTAATGCAGAATTGGATGTGGAATCGGAATTGGAAGCATTTTGGCGTATTGGACATGAAACCGCATTGGTCATTCAGTCGGCACAGGTTACAGAAGACTTGGAAACAGGTGAAATTGATGTGTCTGCGCTTTTGAATTTGGATATTGAGGAATAAAATGGCCTTGTCTCAATCTCCGCTGGATCGATTAGAAAAAGACGTGTCTGGGTATGTCCCGCCGCCTGATGAAGCCAAGATGGTTTGGCTTGCGCATGGATTAAAGCAGGCGATTAAACCGTCTACGTATCAAAAAGCACCACCTAAGGCTGGTTTGGACACGGGGCAGAACTTTTATGTGTTGCCTGCTGGTCGGTTGCGTTTGGCTTTGCGCGAAGATGGTATGGTTGTTTATGTGACGGAGGTTGCTGAGGGCGTGAATGACGAAGAGATATTGGAAACACTAAAGGTGTGTAATTTGGTGGGTGCCGAAATTCCTCCGAGTGGGCACATTCATGGTTTGCTCTCACGCGGCTGGGTGCAAGTTTGCGTGGGGCAATCGGATCAGGAGTCCGTGTGGACAGAATATCGCTGCCCAGGTGAACCGACTAAAATTTTGCCGGTTGAAACGTTAAAGTCGATGTCTCAGCTCATTGAAAATTTATGGGATCAGCCCGATATCAGTGCGGCATATCCGAGTCTTTATTGTGGGCTCACAGCCCTTTCGGGTGATGTGTTGGCAGCCATTCAGACAACTGTGGCTCCTATAAAAGGATATGATATTTTTGGTCGGCAATTGGGAGCCAAGCTGCCAGAACTTTCTCAACCAGACCCCGGTGAAAATGTTGTGTTTGATGGCGAGGAATATCGAGCATCGTGTTATGGTTATGTAACTTTACTCGATAATGTATTGTCTGTCAAACCACCATTTTGGATGGATCGAGAATCGGTTCGTTTGTATTGGTGTTTGCTGGATAGCCGGGAAAGACCTGTTACTGAACATGATATACAAGGGTTTTTGGATAAAAATAATATTGCAGAAGGGATTCAACAAAAAACGATTGAAACTTTGTTGATGGATATTCCTGAAGGTACGCATATGACAGGGGCACATTTGTTGGCAGAGGGTGAAGCGCCTGTTCATGGTAAAGATGCAAATCTTGAATTGTTGGTGGATACACGAAAGCGCATTGGGGCATTGCGTGAAGATGGGTCGGTTGATTTTCGAGGCGTTGATTTTGTACCTGAAGCGCAACCCAACATTGAAATTGCACGATTGCATCCTGCCACAAAGGGTCAGCCTGGGCGCACGATACATGGCGAAGAAGCAAAGGCTATTGATGGTACTGCCCTAAAATTAAAAAATGATGACAATATTCGTGTAGAAGAAAAAGAAGGAATAATACATTATTATGCCACCAAAGAAGGGGCTGTTAAACATACCCGAACAGAAATTTCGATATTGGATTTGTTGGTGATTGATGGGGATATCAATTACAAAACGGGTAATCTTAATTTTGCGGGTGAGATTTTTATTAGCGGTTCTGTTGGTCCAAGCTTTTCGGTGATTGCAGATGGGAATATTACAGTTGGGGGCAATGTTGAAACCGGTGCCAAGATTATGTCGAAGGGCAATGTTCTTGTTGGCAAAGGCATTTTGGGTCGTAAGACCCGGGTGATGGCATTGAGCCATATTCAAGCTCAATTTGTATCTGAGGGCCATTTGCAGTGCGGACACGATATCTATTTGGGCAATTATAGCAGTGGTGCGCAATTACGTGCAGGGAGTCGAATTAAGGTTGAAAATGCGACAGGGCAAAAAGGTGGGTGTGTGATTGGTGGGCAACTGTGGGCGTTTAGCAGTATTGATACACATACAGCAGGTGCTTTTAATCAAACCGCAACAGAACTCAATGTGGGGGTGAGACCAGAGCAAGCCGAAAAGTTACAAAGCATTGATGCACACATGCAGGAGGCCAATAAGCTTATTATTCGGTATTTGCAACGGTTTGACTTAGATACCGTTAATGTGCAACAAATTCAGAATATTTTGTCGGCTTCAACGGGGCCTCGTAAGAAAGTGCTGGCTTTGTCGGCAAAACAACTCGGTGAGGCAGTACAAGCACAGCAAAAACTGATTAAGGCCAGGCTGGAGGTGCGTGCTAAGGTGGATAAAGTACAATACGCCGCCGTTGTTATCGTTAGAGATCGGGTGATGCCGGGGGTTATTATTCGTGTTGGAGATTATACACAAAAGGCTTTGGATGTGATTAAAGCACCACGCTATAAAATTCAAAACGACAGATTGATTAGCAGATAATAGTCATGAATTTATCTCCTCAAAACCAGCGCATTCTTATTGTAGATGATACGGTCAAAAATCTTCAGGTTTTGGGTACCATTCTTGAAAACGAAGGGTATCAAATTAATGTGGCGCAAAATGGTACTCAAGCTTTAGAAATTACGAGTAAGGTGCAGCCTGATTTGGTTTTGTTGGATGTTATGATGCCCGATTTGGACGGTTTTGAGGTTTGCCAACGGTTAAAGGCAGATGCGTCGGTTGCGCATATTCCCATTATTTTTTTAACGGCGCGAACAGAGACAGCAGATTTGGTGAAGGGATTTGCACAAGGTGCTGTGGATTATGTGACCAAACCGTTTAATGCGACTGAATTGTTGGTGCGTGTGCGTACGCATTTGAGCATTCATTATCTTCAATCGGCCCTTCGTAAAAGTTTGGATGACAATGCTCGGATGCAGCGTGAGCATGAAGCTTTTTTGAGACATGAGCTCAAGAATCGTATTACACCTATTATGGGTTATTCGGACGCATTGCAGCATACGGAACTTGATGAGATGCAAACAAGATGGGTGACGACAATTTGTAACAGTACACAAGACATGTCTGAGTTGATTGATATCTTGAAGGATTTGCAGGATATTGAAGCGGGTACGATGGTGCTGTCAAAAAATGCTTTGCCACTCAATGATCTTTTGGAAAATGTTGTTGTGGACGTACAAACTTCTTTTGAGCATAGCACTATTCAACTTAATTTGCCTACGGATACTCTTTCTATTGATGCAGATGGTAATTTGCTTCGGGGTGGTTTTCACAATTTAATTAAGAATGCCGTAGAACATGTTGCCGGTCTTGAAGATGTGGGCGATCGTTTGGTTCAGGTTACGTTGACGGATACACCTGTGGGGGCCACGATTACCATTCACAACCACGGTGTACCGATTCCCGAAGATTTATTGGATGTGTTTTTTGAAAAGTTCAATACCCACGAAAAACAAGGTGGAACTGGTTTGGGAACTACGTATGCATTTTTGGTAACCCAAGCTCATGGGGGTGAAATCGGTGTGGTATCAACTGAGACAGATGGTACGATGATTACTGTGGCTTTGCCGAAATAATTAGAGGCACCTACCCCCAGCCCCTTCCTGAAGGAAGGGGAGTAAAGGCGAAGATCAAAAAGCAGAGGCACCTACCCCCAGCCCCTTCCTGAAGGAAGGGGAGTAAAGGCGAAGATCAAAAAGCGGAGG
>JABIFK010000178.1 GCA_018650745.1 Candidatus Latescibacterota bacterium
CCAGCGACTACATGAAAACACTGCCCGACATGATTCGCCCGTGGGTGCCCGAAGACATGGTCACCCTCGGCACCGATGGTTTTGGTCGAAGCGATACCCGCGAGTCTTTGCGCCGGCATTTTGAAGTCGATGCCGAATGCATTGCTGTGGGTGCCCTTCACGCGTTGGCCAAACAAGGCAAAATCAAGCGCGAACAAGTGGCCCAAGCCATTGAAGCATTAGACATCGATCCAGAAAAAGTCGATCCGGTATCTGCCGGCCCAATCACAACGTATTAAAACGGAAAATCAACGAATCAACAAATCAACGAATCGAAGCTTGCAAATATGTTAGGTGGTAGGCGAGAATCGCTGATGACTCGCTACGCTCGTTGTAGGCTTCGCCTGTGCGTTGATTCGCCGATTCGTAAACTATTGGAGGAACTGTGGCAACCGAATTCAAACTCCCCGACCTGGGTGAAGGTGTTGAAGCCGGAGACGTTGTGACCGTGCTCGTCTCCAAAGGCGATACCATCGAAAAAGAACAAGGTGTCGTTGAGCTCGAAACCGACAAAGCACTCATAGAAGTTCCCAGTGATGTCGCCGGAATCGTGACTCAAATACATGTCAATGCGGGTGATCGTGTGCCCATTGGTGCAATTCTTGTTACGGTTGAAGAAGAAGGCGATGCGGCGGTTGAAGCACCCGCAGAAGAACCGGCAAGTGCACCAGAAGATGCCGCACCAGCACCCGAAGTAACCACGCCAGCAGAACCGACACCACAGCCCGAAGCACCTGCGGCTCCTGCACCCATTGAAGGCGATCCCATTCCTGCAGCACCCGCAACGCGGCGTCTTGCACGTGAATTAGGCGTAGACCTCACCCAAGTCTCAGGACAAGGGCCCGGTGGACGCATTCTACAAGACGACGTAAAAGCCCATGTGCGCAGCGGACAATCGGCAGCACCAGCGGCGACAAGTGCACCCGCAGCACCTGAATTGCCAGACTTTTCCAGATGGGGCGAAATAGAGAGGCAACCCGTAAGCAAAATACGGCAAATCATTGCCAAAAACATGGGTGTGGCCTGGAGCCAAATACCGCATGTCACACAATTTGACAAAGCCGATGCAACAGACCTCGAAGCCTTCCGCCAGCGCAACAAAACAGCAGCCGAATCTCACGGCGGGCGCCTGACACCAACAGTGCTCATTCTCAAAGCCGTCATCACAGCACTCAAAGCCTTTCCACAAGTCAATGCCAGTCTCGATGTGGCAACCAATGAACTCATTTTGAAAAACTATTACAACCTTGGCATCGCCGTCGATACTGAGCGTGGCTTGTTGGTACCCGTGATTAAAGATGTTGATAGCAAAGATCTCTTTCAACTGGCCGCCGAACTCACCGACATTGGTGAACGCGCACGCACCAACAAAATTGGCCTCGATGAACTCCAAGGTGGCACCTTTACCGTAACCAACTTGGGAAGCTTGGGTGTGGGTGCATTCACGCCTATCGTCAATCACCCTGAAGTGGCCATCTTAGGTTTGGGCCGCAGTGTTGAAGAACCGGTTGTTAGAAATGGCCGTATCGAACCACGCCTCATGATGCCCATTGCTCTTTCATATGACCATCGCGTCATAGATGGCGCAGACGGCGCACGCTTTGTTCGAAAAATTGTCGAATCTCTCGAAAATCCAGAACACATGTTACTCGGTGGATAAATAAAATATGCCAGAAACTCATAAAACCGATTTACTCGTTATTGGCGGTGGCCCTGGTGGTTATGCCGCGGCATTTCGCGCAGCCGACTTGGGTCTTAGCGTCACCCTCATTGAAGCCGACAACCGTCTCGGTGGTACGTGCTTGTTGCACGGATGTATTCCATCCAAGGCCTTACTTCATGTGGCGGCGCTCATTGCACAAACCCAAGAAGCACAACATTGGGGTGTCACATTCTCCGAACCCAAAATCGACTTACCTGCACTTCGCGAATGGAAAAATGGCATCATCAGTCGCCTCTCCAATGGTTTGGCAGGTTTGGTTCGCCAGCGCAAAGTACACCACATCCAAGGTTTTGCAGAGTTTGATTCCTCTACAAGTGTGGTGGTCAAAAACAACGACGACGTATCGCGCATCGAATTTGGCAATGCCATTATTGCCACAGGATCTCGTCCCGTCAATATTCCTCTCTTTGCCATAGACAGCCCACGCGTGATGAACTCGTCAGAAGCACTCGAACTTGACGAAGTTCCCAAGAGCTTGCTCGTTGTAGGGGGTGGCATCATTGGCCTCGAATTGGGCAATGTTTATTCCGGTTTGGGCAGCGAAGTTACCGTGGTCGAAATGACCGATGCCCTCGTACCGGGTGCAGATGCCGATTTAATCAAGCCACTTGCGGCACGCCTCAATCGCGACTTTAAAGCCATACACACACGCACGCGTGTCACACACCTTGAAGAAGTCAACAATGGCATTGAAGTACATTATGAAAGTAACAGTCAACAATTTGTCGAAACGTTCGACCGAGTGCTATTGGCCATTGGCCGACGGCCCAATACCGACAATATTACCATCGAAAATACCAAGGTCGAACGCAACGACCGTGGTTTTATAACTGTTGATGCACAAATGCGAACCTCCGATGCAAACATCTTTGCAATCGGCGATGCCGTACCAGGCCCGGGGTTGGCCCACAAAGCCGCGCATGAAGGCCACGTTGCTGCCGAAGTATTAGCAGGGCACGGTGCCGTATTTGACAAAGTCGTACCATCCGTTGTTTATACAGACCCCGAAGTCGCTTGGGTTGGCCTGACAGAAAATGAAGCCAAACAAGACAATCGCAAGGTAGACGTCGCCAGATTCCCTTGGGCGGCATCGGGAAAAGCAACATCCATAGGTCGTACAGAAGGCCTGACTAAAATCATCTCCGATCCACATACGCATCGTGTTCTGGGTATGGGCATTGTAGGGCCTCATGCAGGTGACTTGCTCGCAGAAGGTGTGCTGGCTATCGAAATGGCTGCCGTTGTCGAAGACATTGCACACAGCATCCATCCCCACCCATCGTTATCAGAAACGGTGGGTGTTGCGGCCGAGATCCAACTCGGTTCTGCTACAGATGTTTATATGCCTAAGAAATAAGTTTAAAAGATCCTCAAAAAGCGGCGTCTGGTGTAAGCACCAGACGCCGCTTTTTATTTCTCAAGGAAACCAAAAGGAATACCTTTTTCTTTTATATCTCACGCCTTCTTTTTACATTCCTAAATATTGACCCCACATACATCCCGTCTTATCTTTTAAAACACCAAATTCTGTACCCAATATCAAGGACATGTTATGGACATACTCATTGGCAAAGAAGTTTGCCGAGACCTCGACAAGGCCATCCACCGAGAATGGCTCGAAACCAATGGCATAGGTGGTTTTGCAGGTTCTACCATTATCGGGCTCAATACCCGACGATACCACGGCTTGTTCGTACCAGCTCTTAATCCACCCTTAGGGCGTGTGGTTGCTCTGTCCAAGTTTGAAGAAACGCTTCGCTTGTCCGATGGCAGCACATTTGACCTAAGTAGCAACAACTACTACGGGGCCATACATCCTCACGGATATCGCTACCTTGAACACGTGCGCCTAGACCCGTTCCCAACTTTTACCTATCGCTTAAACGATATCTCCCTTGAAAAAAAGGTATTCATGGTACACGGTCAAAATGCCACCGTAATAACCTATGGCCCTCTCGACCAACCCGCTACGCTCACACTAAGGCCCCTTGTTGCATTTCGCGACTATCATCACATCACAAGGCAAAATCCCTACTTAAATCCTCATGTAGAAATACAAACAAACCATATCTGTTTTCAACCTTACGACCAACTTCCACCTTTACACTTCACACACAACGGTCAATTTGAAAATAAGGGCGATTGGTACTATAACTTTACATATCCCGTAGAATCTTATCGCGGCCTTGATTGCGAAGAAGATTTGTATTGTCCCGGAGAATTCACATTCGAACTGCAACCGGGTCAATCAGCCAACATCATTGTCTCACTCGCCCCCATTCCTATAGATCAAACAGAACACTTACTGCAATCTGAACGCACACGCCGAAAGAATCTAAACAAAAACATACCTTCCGATGATGTGGGCACGCGTTTGCTCACCCAAGCGGCCGATGCCTTTATTGTTAAACGCAAAGACGATCTCTCCACCATTATTGCGGGTTACCCTTGGTTTACCGATTGGGGCCGCGACACAATGATCGCCTTGCCTGGCCTCACGCTGGTGACCAAACGTTATGCTGAAGCACGCGACATATTGGCTGCTTTTGCCCAGGTGTGTGACCAAGGCCTTATTCCAAATCGATTTCCCGATCACGGGGAAACCCCCGACTACAACAGTGTAGACGCCACCCTTTGGTATGTTCATGCCATAGACCGCTACTTGGCTTATACAGGTGATATCGAATTTGTGCGCGACACGCTCTGGCCCACCATCAAAGAAATCATTGCGTGGTTTACCAAAGGTACCCGTTACAATATCCACGTCGATACCGACGGCCTACTCTATGCCGGAGAAACAGGCGTGCAACTCACCTGGATGGATGCCAAAGTTGATGACTGGGTGGTCACACCTCGCGAGGGCAAACCCGTAGAGATCAACGCACTTTGGTATAATGCACTTTGCATTGCACAAAACCTTGCCGAACAATTTGAAGACCCAACACACGCCGCAGAATACAGCGCATTGGCCCAACGCGTCGCAACACAGTTCCCAAAAGCATTTTGGAATCCTCAAACGGAGTGCCTTTTTGATTGCATCGGCCCAGAAGGCCCCGACCCTGCCATTCGTCCCAATCAAATTTTTGCACTGAGCCTAACACATCGCATGCTTTCCGATGACCAGGAAGAAGGCATTTTATCCGTCGTGCAAAACAATCTGCTCACACCCTATGGGTTGCGCAGCCTCTCACCATCAGACCCAGCCTATGCAGGTCATTATGGTGGCGATCCGCACAGCAGAGATGGCGCCTACCATCAAGGTACCGTGTGGGGGTGGTTGATGGGCCCCTTTGTCACGGCTTGGGTTCGTAGAAATCAAAATAACCCTGGCGTTCATCAGACAGCACAGCGCTTTCTCGATCCACTGCGCCAACATTTACAGGAACATGGCCTAGGGCAAATATCCGAGATCTTCGATGGCGACTCACCACATACACCGCGCGGTTGTTATGCACAGGCCTGGAGCGTTGCAGAAACCTTACGTGCTTATGTCGAAGACGTTTTAGATCAAAAGCCCGAATCTGTACACGTAAATTCATAGATAATCCTAAGCAAATAAAAAAGCCCTCTCGTTATTTAAAACGAGAGGGCTTTTTTAATAGAAACACGCCTAAGAAGCAATCACAGATTCTTTCTGCGAACACGCCTGCATATATTTAATGCCCTCCATCATTTCTTCACGCGTAACATCATCACGCGGCACAACCTGTCCAATAGATTCCGGCAACACAAATCGAATAACACCCTCACGTACTTTTTTATCATTCAGCATCCGCTTTAAAATATCATCCATCGCCAGATTTTCTGCGCCACCCAAAATGCCTAACCGATCCAACAAAGCATTTTGGCGGGCAAACTCAGCTTCCGACCACATGCCATTGTCTACTGCAATTTTACCCGCAGCCAACATGCCCAGCACAACGGCCTCACCATGTTTATAATAGGTATAGTTCGTCACCACTTCCAGCGCATGGCCAATCGTATGACCATAATTCAAAATTTCGCGCACGCCCTTCTCAGTCTCATCTTCTGATACAACATTCGCCTTAATACGGCATTGTTGTCCAACCAACCAATTCAATTGCTCGGCTTCCAAAGTCAAGGTGGCTGCATCTTCAATGTGTTCTTCCAAAAATGCCACCAAGTTTGGATCACGTATTAATCCGTGCTTAACCACTTCGGCCATACCGGCTC
>JABIFK010000797.1 GCA_018650745.1 Candidatus Latescibacterota bacterium
ATGAATTGGATTTGCACACAAAGGGCGATACGCGATTGCTCAATATATTTGGTGGTAAGTTGACGACGTATTTGTCTTTGGCGCAACACGTGGTGAAGGTGCTAAAAGGAAAAAGGAAAAAGGAAAAAGGAAAAGGGAAAAACAAGATCCCTGCTTGACTTTGCATCTTTTCGGACGTTATTTAGCGGCGTACGTCCGAGGCATATAAAAGGATATTTGAGTGGCATACCTCGGCGTTTGGGGTGTGCCATTTTTTATTGGGTGATTGTTTGTGGCCGATGTCCTGGTGTTTTTATGTGATGCGTCTCAAAAGGATGATTTGACTGTGCTGGTTTTGAAGATGGTTTCGTAAATTTTCTGGGAGGGAAATATATGTTGAAGAAATTAGAGGACTTTAAGAAACAGGATTTGCCGGAGCGCAAGCTGGGGTTTTGGAAAATGGCTGGACCCGGTGCGATATTGGTAGGACTGTCGATTGGTGCAGGTGAAATTATTGTGTGGCCGCGTGTGGTGGCTGAATATGGTGCGAGCATGGTGTGGGCGGCGGTGTTGGGTGTGTTTTTGCAGATGTGGATTAACTTTGAAGTGGGGCGTTGGACGATTGCGACGGGTGAGACCATCTTTACTGGGTTTGCACGTGTGTGGCAGGGATTTGCTCCATTATTTATTATGATTACGTTGTTCTCTTGGATAGCGCCGGGCTGGGGGCGTGCGTCGGGTTTGGCATTGAAGGCACTTTTGGTGGGGCCTGAAGGATGGGGTTCGGATACGTTTTGGACGGTCATTACATTTGCCGGTGTGGCCGCTATTTTGTTTGGGCCCAAGATGATTTACAATTCTATGGAAAAGGCTGTGGAATTGATGGTGGCCATTGTGACCATTGGTTTGATTATGGTGGCTTTTGCCGTAGGTACGGCTGAGACGTGGGTTGAACTGGGCAAAGGTGTTGTGAATGTGGGTTTCAAAGAGCCGGGGATGTCGGTGAAGGCATTGTTTATTGCCATTGTATTTGCTGGGGCAGGGGGGACTGCAAATTTGTTTTACACGTTTTATTTGCGCGACAAACACATTGGGATGGGTGCTCATGTGCCACAGATGCAAAACCCATTGTGGGGGCGCAGTGAGGCTGTGCCGTCTACGGGGTTTCAGTATGAAGAAACGGAAGAAAACATTAAGCGCTTTAAAAGCTGGTGGTCGTATATCAAAAAAGACCAGATGTTGTTTTTTTGGGCGTTGAATACGGTTACGATGATACTGTTCATTTTTGGTTCTCTGGCGGTGTTGCACCCGCAAGGCATTGTGCCCAGTAGTGGGTCACTTATTTGGGATGAAGCGGCTGTCTTGGGAGAGGTGTGGGGCGATGCTGGACGTGTGATCTTTTTGTTGGTGGGGTTGGCCACTTTATTTGGTACGCAACTGGCTCTGGTAGATGGTGTGTCTCGTTCTATTGCGGATATTGTTTATACCAATTTTAAAGGTGCTCAAAAGCGCGACTTGAGTTGGTGGTATTTGTTGGTGGCAGGAATATGGATTGTCGCGGGTTGTGTGATCACCTTTGTGATGGAGCAGTATGGTGTTTCTGAGTTGAGCTTTTTGTTCAATGCTGCTTATATGGGTGGTTTTGCAATGGCAATTTATGTGCCTTTGATGTTGTATATCAATTATCGCTATTTGCCCAAATCGGCACGACCAGGGAAGAGTTGTACTGTGATGATGACCATTGCTTCAATCGTATATGTGTCATTTGCGGTGGCCTGTATTTTGTGGGAGTTTGGCATTTTGTAAATTGGGAGAATGGTTGATGGCAAAAAGAACACGGTATTTATCACCCTATGACTCGGTTCACGGGTGGATGCAACTATATGGCTGAAGGGTATCGTGGTTTTGAATTTTTGGCGTTGCAGATTTGGGACGGTTTGTGCACGCTGGATTATTTGCAAGGGCGCAAAGAGGTGGATGAAAAACGTTTGGGTTGTGTGGGGGTTTCTTTTGGTGGGACGATGACGACGTATTTGGCGGCGTTGGATAAACGAATTAAGTGTGCGTGTGTGAGTGGGTATATCAGCACAATTCGCAAGGGAGCAATGCCTGGTCGTGCTAATTTTTGTGGGGCGCAGTTTATGCCTGGGTTGCTGACTTTAGGGGATATTGCTGATGTGGCGGGTTTGATTGCGCCACGCCCGTTGGTGGCCGAGATGGGTGAAGAAGATCGTGGGTTTTTGATTGAGGATGCCGAGGGTGGGTTTCGGCAATTGGCCAAAATTTATCGGGCGGCAAATGCACGTGATAAATTGGTGAAGGATCGTTTTGCGGGTGGACATGAATTTAGTGGACGGAAGTGTTTGGATTTGTTTGATGCGTGTTTGAAGAAAGGAGCTTGAGCTTATGCCGAGAGAAATAGAACCTTCGTGGGAAGATGGTATGCGCAGTGTGCGGCGCAGTGAAATGGACAGTTTGGTTAAGTTGATTGATGAGGTGTTTTTTCTTGGGTTGACAAAGATACAACCGCACATATTTAACGATGAAAATTTGAGCAATGTGCGTGTGGTGGTGGAAGATGGTGAGGTCGTGTCGCACATTGGCACGATTCGTCGGAATGTTTCCATTCATGGATGCCCGGCAAAGGTTGCTTCTTTGGGTGAGGTGGCCACTTATGCTTCGCATCGAGGGAAAGGGTTTGCGGGTGCATTGTTACAAGATACAATGCGCGTGTGTCGGGAAGACGGTGTGGATTACATTATGGTATCGGGGTATCGCAATATGTATCACCGTGCTGGGTGCCGCACTGTGGGACGCGATTGGGTGTTTGCTGTGGATGCTGAACGTGCAAGCGATTTTGATGATGCCGATTTGAGTGTTGAGGTTGCGACCGAAGCAGATGTTGAAACGCTTGGGGCGATTTATCGGTGCGAGCCTGTGCGTTGGATGCGCCCGCCTTCTGATTTTGGATTTTGCATTGATGGCTGGGTGCAAAACCGTCCGGCACGCACGTTTTTGATTAAACGCGGTGAAAGTGTGCAGGCTTTTGCGGTGGTGCAAACCGTAAGGGAAAAGGATGATGGGCGTGTGGCGGTGTTGGACTATGCGGGAGATCGGTCTGCTTTGGTGGGGGTATTGGGTAAATTGATTGTGGATCAGACATCGACTGCAGAGCAGAGTTTGAATCGATTGTCAATTCATGCTAAAGGATTTGATACTGTGTTGCAGGGTTTGTTGGCTGCGCGTGGGCTCACGGGTTCACAAGCGAATGTGCCGGGTACAACACTGATCATTCATTTTGAAAAATTTATGGAAAAGTTGCGCCCCTATTTTGCCGAACGCGTGGGTGAGACGGCGGCCAATGGTTTGGTGTTTCGCGAGGTAGACGATGAATACCACGTCTATTATGGTGGTGACCGTGTGGTAGCCGAGAGCCGAGGAGCCGCTGCGCAGTTGATTTTTGGCACGTGGGATGGTGTGGAAGAAGAGATGTTGGAATTGGGTGGGCAAGCGGGTGATGTTCTGCGGGCGTGTTTGCCAATTCCTGGACTGTGGTACGGGGTGAATTACGTTTGAGGCGTGGCATGCGCGCTTAAGTAGCAAGGTAAAAGTAATTGGGCATGTTAGCCTAAAATAAAATCGGGCAATTGCTGACGAATCCCCCTGTGCCTCCCTTTGAAAAAGGGGAAGATGGCTTTGTTGTGTCATCGGTTAATTCCAAAATACACGATTTATTCTGCTTCACTACTTGTCTCTCTCAAGCGAGCCTTTTTTATATTCTGTGGGCGTTAAATGGCAGATCCTTTGGTCATATCTGAAGAAGACAAAGATACCGGCTC
>JABIFK010000457.1 GCA_018650745.1 Candidatus Latescibacterota bacterium
AATTTCTTCAAATCTTTTTGGTTTCTTTCGAAGGGCACGTCACCGAGGTTGGCATGTGGGCCCCTGTCTTGGGCGCTGTAGTAGAGATCGGGTTCAACCAGAACCACTTCAGCCGCACCGTTTTCTTTTGCTGCTCTGGCAATCAGCAAATTGCGCATGGCCAAATTTTGCCTGCTCACGATACGATTTGACGTACTGATGATCACGACAATTTTGCCGGTGAGCGTTTTTCCAATGGATGAAAAGTCGAACTCGTCGGATATGAAACGGGGGCAGAACTCTGTGTTCGCAAAGCTTTTTAAGCTGATCAAATCGGCAATGTCTTCGGCCTGACCCATTGCAAAAGCCACGTCGATAGCGAATGGGTCATCGGATGTGTTGCCAATTACGATGACATTGTTTGGCTCCATAATTTTGATCCTATTTGTGATAGTTGAAGATAAAGATGCGTTGTTACTTGGAATTGCTGAGCAATGAACTATTGGTATGTCAATCGTTGTCAAACTCGGGCAAGAATGCTTTCACAGTTTCGAAGGCGTGGTCTGTTTCTTCTTCGGACAAGGGTGTTTTGGGAGGTGCAACCCATTTCTCCATGAGATCCAGTCGGCTCAATATGGCCTTGGCTGCGGCGGGTAGAAACCCGTGCAAAGGTCTAAAAGCGGCAGCAAAGGCGTTGGCTCTGTGTTGGGCTGCAAGACCGGCTTTATAATCTCCTGCTTGCCAGGCTTCGTGGATGCGTGCTGTTAATTGTGGTGTGAGGTTGGGCAACAAGCCTGTGGTGGCACAGACACCGGCGTCGAGGAGGTGGAGGAAGAAGGTTTCTCCGCCAACCACGACGCGAAAATCGGAATTGGGCCCAAGGGCGTTGAGGTACGCAAGGGTATTGGCTGGCAGGCCAGAGCTGTCTTTGACGCCTTGCACGCCAACGTCTCGTAATTTTGGAATGGTCGCTGGTTCTACGGCGACATCGGTCATAATGGGAATGTTGTAGAGCATGACAGGAATGGGCGAAGCACCAACCAGATCGGCAAAAAAGGAGACGACTTCGTCTTGGGTCATGGGAAAGTAGAAGGGGGGATTGACCAGGATGCCGCTGGCGCCTAAATCTGCTGCGGCTTTGGCTTGTTCGTGGGTGCGCTGAACGTTTGGTTGGCCACATCCGACAATTACGGGAACTTGATCGCCGATTTCGTCTACAACGGCCCGGATCGCATCTTCGCGTTGATTGTCGTTGATGCCAGCAAATTCGCCTGAGGTGCCGAGAACGACCACGCCTTTTGAGCCGTTGTCAATCAATCGGCATGCCGTTTTGCGCATGGCCTCTTGATCGATGGTGAGGTCTTTTTTTAGGGTTGTCATTAGGGCAGGAATACTGCCTTGTAGGCTTTCTTGAAAAGGTGTCATGATTTGTTCGTCTCCTTTGGGGTGACACATGTCAGATGCTTTTTTCAGAAGCACAAGTTCAGTCTAAATGCCCTAGGAGTCAAGTCAGGATTCTGATGCCAGATGTCGCCTTCCTTTTAATGCCTGGCCACTACGGTCCGCTTCCCTTAGAATGGCGGTTTTGTGACCGGTTTGGACGTTCATAGACACACTATACGGACCAATCGTCGAAGTCCTCAGATGGTCGCTCACTGACAACATTGGGATACTCGAGGTGCATGTCGGCATCTACGAGTCGGCCATCGCCTAATAGGATCTGGTTCGATGTTTTGGGGGATACACGCGCGGAAAAGGCCTTTGCGAACGTCTGTCTTTGGTCTTTCAAGCTGTCGAGCACGTGGTCGTAGTCGAATCCCTCGCGCAGTGTTGACCGAAGACGCTCAACTTCCGGTGGAACTGGTGATGCGCCTCCTTCTGTGGATCACGAATGGGTTGCGGCATTTTCGAAAACCCATCATTGAGGCACAAGAACATTTCGGAGGTTTGATTTTGTTACAGAATGTCCACTGGATAATTTTGAAAACTTTTCAAGGCTTCGGCGTATTGCACACCACATCCTTTGCCCCGATATGCTGCCAATGCTTTTTTGGCTTCGACAATGCCATCGCTTGCTTTGGAGCCAAGAACAAAAGACATAACGGATGCAAGCCAATCCATAGCATGTGTGCTGTGATCCCCCATGTCGATAAAGGTGTCGGGTTCAAACCCGAGGGTGTGCCGAGGGCCATTGTCGTAATAGTAGAGTCGTTTGGGACGCCGAACGCTTTTACTTGCACCTAAAACGGTGCCTGCCCAATTAAAGGCCACTTTGCTGAGTTCTGAAACTTCCTCGTGGTCTGGGTGACTGTCTTGAGGCCATAACAGAAATCCGACGTCTGGTTCTACTTCGGCGACTGCTTCTGCAACGGCTCTTTTTGAAGTTTTGTTCACGCCAATGTTCATCGACTGATAATCGAGAAACTTGAGTGTCAGTCCTTGTTCTTCAAATAGGCGTGTTGTTCCTGTGAGCATGCCTTCTTGGCGGTCTGTGCCTACGGGCGACCAATTTTTGTAATCACCAATGACTGAGAGGATGGTTACCTCGTGTCCTTGATCGACAGCGCGAAGGAGAATGCCTGGAATGCCAAAAATACAATCGTCATAATGTGCACCAATGCCCATGATCTTCATAGTGTCTCCAGTCTTTGTAGGAAATATTGAACTTGAGAGATGAGTTCGTTTGGAACCGCCTGGACATCGTTTACGTCGAGTGTGAATTCTTCAGATATCGTGTCGGTTTCTAATTGTAAGTTTGCTTGCGATGTATCAAAGTGAAGCTCGCCTTGTTCGAATACACGATGGTTTTTACCCTCTTCTGATCCCATGGATTTGAAGGTTAATTTTTGAAATGTTTTCGTAGTTCGGTCATAATGGAGCCAATGAAATAGTTTGCCAACGGGTGTTCCTTCTTTTAGATCTTGAATTTTGACTTCTAAGACATCGCTTGAAGCGCATGAAAAATGGTATAGGAATTTCAGATCAAGGCGTTTTGGTGGAATGCTGTTGAGGGATTGGATTTCTTGAAGTTCTTTTTCTGTGAACCCTGCCTTTGTAAGAATGTTGAGCAGGAAGTCTGTCTTTCCATCCACATAGGCGTCGATGTCGCTTGGGAATTGAGCAGCCAGTTGTTTTTTTAGGTCGCCATAGGCTTGAACAGCTTCTGGGTGCTGTTTCATATAGTCGCGAATGGCGAGGTGGTTGCGGAAGCCGAGGTTGTTCTTTTCGCAGGCGTAGAGGTGGTGGGCGGGTGTGCTTTCTTGGCGTTTGAACGCTTCTCGACCTGGTACACCTTGATCGCCTTGGTGGGTGTAGTTGATGGTGTATAAGCGATCAATTAAGGTGGGCATTTGGGAGATGTTTGGGACGACGATGGTCATGTCGATAATGGGTTTGGCAGACAAACCCACGACAGATGTGCTGCCGATGTGTTCGATTGTTGTGGCAATGTCGGAGATTGTTGGCCAGATGTTTGAACGCAGGTGTTCGAAGGTTACTGGCCAGGTTGGGTCGTAGTCGACTACGGAGATTTTGCGCATGGGCATTGCCTTTGTGGGGTTATAAGTAACTAAAATGTTTAGGGCGCTCTCCTGATTGGAGTTGCGTCTTTTGCCATCTGAGAGGTATTGGGAGAGGGTGAGGGAATCGAATATTGTGTCCAGTGATTTTCAAGTGTGCGCCCACCATAGACGACTTTGGTATAGGAAAATGATAGATGGGGATTGTCGTCTTCTGCCATTTGTAGGATGACTTCTGGTAGGTCATTGTGGAAGGTGTAGCCAAAGAATAGGACACGCATGGTTTTGTTGTTCATGTTTTGACCTTTAATCCATGTTTGGTTTTTAATCTGTGAGATACATTTGCCCGGTAAATGGCAGGGGTTTGGATGGACGTTCGTAGCGTATTTTTGTGGGTATTTTTTTTAGTGCGGTGGCCCATTGATCGCGCCAGTTTTCGTAGGTGGTTTCTGAAGTAGGATCTTGGTGACTTCGGGCGATGAGGCTGGGCCACTCGGGTCTTGGTGAGGGATCGTTTGTTTTTTGGTAGCGTAGGTCGAGGCTCCAGCGTACGGCGTTGGTGTTGTTGGGGCCTGAGCCGTGGGGTGTGAGTTTGTGCATGAAGAGGACGTCGCCCTTTTTCATAGGGAGGGTGACTGGCTCGACTTGGGGCAGGTCTTTGTCATATGACCAGTAGAGGACGCGTTGTTGGTGGATACGTGGGAGGACTTGTAAGCAGCCGTTTTCTTCGGTGGCTTCAACCAGTGGTATCCAGACGGTGACTTGTAAGATGTCTTTTGCCTCTTGGGTGGTGAACACGGCGTCTTGGTGGAAAATGACATCTGTAGAAGGCATTTTGGGTCGGATGTGTGAGACGGCGTTGCAGGTGATTTCTGGGCCGACGAATGCTTCTATGAGGTTGACGAGGTTTTCGTTTCTGATAAACTCGAAAGTGTTTGGCTGGCGTGTTTCGCCGATGTCGGGACAGCCTTCTACTTCGGGGCACTCATTTGCAAGACAAGCGAGGCGTTGGTCGAAGGGTTCGTTTGGGTAGAGATCTTTTATTTTGCCTTGTTTGTATAGGTCGTGAGCGATTTGATCGACGATGAGGTTGTGGCCTTGGATGATGGGTTCGAGGTCGCTATCGGTAAGACCCCCTTCGATAATGACGTAGCCTTCTTCTTCGTAAAAGTCGAGGTGCTCTTTGGTAACGCTCATGTATTGCTCCTGCAGATTGGATACAAGGTTATGTTGGGTGCGTCAAATTGGGAATCACTTTAAGGTCGCACCGGAATAAATTCCAGTGCTATTTTTACGAAGTCCTTTGGACTAGAGATCTGAATCAATCAAATTGTTATCGATCACTATTATATTTTTTTGATACAGGCTTTTAGATGGCGCCGTCTTTGCGTAGTTGTGCAATTTTTTGTTCGGAAAGGTTTAGGTATTCACTCAAGACTTGCTCGGTATGTTCGCCCAATTTTGGACCTCGGATGTGGTCAACTGAGGCATCGCTGATTTTGATGGGACTGGCGACTTCGCGTACTTTGCCGAATTCGGGGTGGTCGAGTTCGAGGATCATTTCGTCTTCGGCAACTTGGGGGTCGGCAAAGGCTTCTTCGACGGTGTTGACGGGGCCGCAGGGTACTTGGCCTTTGAGGAGATCTAACCACTCGGCTGTCGGGCGCTTTTGGGATAAGGATTTTAAAATAGGGGATAGTGCTTCTCTGTTTTCGAGGCGGTCGGGAAAGGTTTTGAATCGTTTGTCTTCAATGAGCTCGGGGGCGCCCATGATGCGTACGAGATTTTGGTAGAATTTTTCTTTGGCGCACATGACAACCATCCAACCGTCTTTGGTGGGCAAGACTTGAGATGGGATTTGGGAGGGGTGCGATGAATCGGGCAAACGTTGGGGTTGGTATCCTTTGGTGAGGTGCCAGGCACCGACGTAGCCCAATTGTGAGAGTGCGGTATCGAAGAGGTTGACGTCAACGTCGCATCCGATGCCGGTTTCTCTGGCTCGGAGAATGGAACTGACCAAACCGAGGGCGGCCATGACGCCGCCGCTTAGGTCAACGAGGGATAGGCCGGCTTTTGTGGGGGGCGCGTCGGGTTCTCCGGTGATGCTCATCCAACCGGCATAGCCTTGCATGAGATAGTCGTAACCGGGTTCGCTTGCGCGGGTGCCAGTGCGGCCAAAGGCGGAGAGGGAGCAGCAGACGATGGATGGTTTGAGTTTGCCCAGTGTTGCGTAATCCAATCCGAGCTTTGTGGGCAGATCGCCTCTGAGGTTGTTGAATACGGCATCAGATGTTTCTACTAAGGGATGTAGGATTTCGTTGATGTTTTTGTGTTGTAAATTTAGGGTGATGCTTTTTTTGTTTCGGTTGAAGCTTTGGAAATAGACACTGTCTTGATCGATGGTGTAAGGGGGGACGTAGCGGGCGACGTCCCCTTGTGTGGCAGGGTTTTCGATTTTGATGATTTCGGCACCCATGTCGGCCATCATCATGGTGGCCCAGGGGCCTGCGCCAAATTGTTCTACGGAGATGATGCGCACGCCTTCTAAGGGTGGTTTTTGTTGTGAGTTTTGCACGGGGTTATCCTTCCTGTATTTCTGGAAAACCTCCGATGGAGGGCGAGTGACCTTTTTTATAGATCATCATACTACGTGTGAGATTGATCACGACTTTTCCATCTTGGTTGATGCCTCTGGAGCGCACTTTGACAATGCCCGCTTCAGGATAGGATTTTGATTCTCGTTTGCTTAAAACTTCTGTTTCGCAGTAGAGCGTGTCGCCTATAAAAACGGGGTTGGGCAATTTGACGTCTTCCCAGCCGAGGTTGGCCATGCCATTTTCGCTGACGTCTGGCACGCTCATGCCTACGATGAGTGCGAGGGTGAAGGTACTGTTGACTAAGATTTGTCCCCATTTTGTTTTGGCTGTGTATTCTGCGTCGAAATGGAGGGGATTGGTATTGAGGGTCAGATGGGTGAAAAGCTGGTTGTCGGCTTCTGTGACGGTGCGCCCGAATCTGGATCGATAGATATCGCCTATTTCGAAATCTTCAAAATATCTGCCTTGCCAGCCGGGTTTGATTTTGTTTTCTGAATCTGGCACGTTCAGGTCTCCTTATTTATTGTCTGTACTTTTTTGCGTGTGTGATAATGAAATCGACAAGTTCCTGACATTGAAACCACCCTGTCCACATGTTGTGCCCTTGATTTTCAATGACTCTGAGTGTCATTTTGCCACCGAGCTTTTGGTAACGCTTTTGTAGTCCTAATTCTCTACTTTGAAAATGCAAAGTGGAGGTTGTTGGGTTGGATTCATATACACATGTGTTGGTTACTTTTGTATGACTACTTTTTCTGGGCTGTGATATGGGTGGTGCTTTTTTGAGGTGCATCTACTTGGACGCTCAATACCGTGTACTTGCCATCATCGCTTGTGATTAGGGTTTCTATGTGCCCATTGTCTATCTCGTAGTCTCCAGCCGGCAACACGAATGTCACTCGGCAATTGGGAAACGCGTCTTCTAATTTATTTGTTATGGTGGCTGTTACTGTGTTATGTGTGCCATCATTAGCGGGATCGAAAGCAACGTTGAGGGGTGGTGTTTCTTCACGGTCGAAAGGTATTGGGGCCACCTCATCTCCTTGATAGGTTGCCGATTCGACACGACCGTTTTTGAACCGCACAACTCGAAAACTGCTGCTGCTGAGTTTGCCCACGCGCAGGGTTGGTGTGGTGCCGATGGTCATCACCTTTTTACCCGGACCGTGCGCGTCGTGGATCAGTTGTACATTGTGCTTATTTAGGAATGTCTCCACTGGCGCGTTGTGTTCGAGTGCGTTGATCACTTTCGTGTGTGTTTTTGCGCGTGAGGTCAGTAGCGCATCGGCTTGTGACAGATCGACATGCCAAGGATGCCCGAAATTTAGAATAGACAGATCTGGGCCGTAGTCGACGATTCCAACGGGATCTCCGTACCACCTTTCGTGTCCGTGAATTTGGTGATTGCCGAATGTAATCACATAAGGCATCTCCAGTGCCAAGTGCACACCCGATATGTAGGCTGGGTTCACGGCATTGCTGATGAGCACCATGTCTGGTGCGATCAGGTTGGCAATTTCTGATAATCGTCTTTCATACTCCGCCTGATATTGCCCTTGTGTGTCGAGGTGCCCAAACGTTATGAACACCGGATCCTTCGGATATTTTCGAACCACATATACGCTGCGCGGTGATTGCCTTACGACATGTCCTCGGGTGCCAGATGATTCGATCGTGAG